>JAYQWI020000405.1:0-8335 GCA_035871815.2 Candidatus Parabeggiatoa communis | reverse complement strand
AAACAAATTCGTTATCTCAAAAGTTTCGCCCATCATTTAAAACCGATCGAGATGATTGTTAATAAAGGTTTTAATGAGAATGTGCTAGTCGAATTAGAGCGTCTTATGAATACCATGAATTGATTAAAATCAGTATTGCCGGGGCGGATAGAGAAGAAAAGCGCAATCTGACTGAGGTACTTTGGCAAAAAAGTGGTACTCAACTCGTGCAAATAATTGGTCGTGTAAGTTTTTTATATCGAGTGAGTGAAGAGCCTAAATTGTTCGCCAACAGTTAATATTTGTAATTATTTGATTGACAAATCAAGCTTTTGTCAATTTTTGGCGAAGGTACTTACAAAGAGGCGATCCATTGAGACGCTTCGCGATCGCGTTTCTACTGTAGAGACGCACTGCGTGCGTCTCTAATAACCGGTATTTTACCGCAAAGGGCAACCCTCTTCTGGTTGCTTCTATTAAAATACCTGAAAATTTATGCATCAGTACTTAGCATTTTGCTAGACATCCAAATCCTCGACAAATTTTTCTAAGTTCTTGATCTGGAAATGGGTGACACGCTCCAAGCAATCAAATTTTGTAAAAGGATGATCGTCTTTCCCCTCCCTCCCTGCCGCAGCAAATATACAATAATTCCAACGGAATATCCTCCAAGAGTCTTGGGCTTTTCCAAGCAGCGTTTTTTGTCTTTCTGACACATCTGATTGTGTTAGAACGAAATCAATTTTGTCCTGAAGCTTTTTATTCGCTGCTTCATACGCCTTTGTTGCACACACATTCATCTCTTGGAGCGTACTCTTTCCCTCGCAGGGATTCCAAGGCTCTTCACAGCCTGTCTCTTGAGCTAACGCATTTGTTGATACCAACACACTTTGGCCTATCAAAACCAGGCAAAATGTGATGGCGACATTCATACCGAATTTTCTAAATTGCATAATCCCTCCATTGTTGTTAATAATATAAGCGGCCACAACAATCATAATTATAGAGTAACTGACTGAATATGGAAATAATATCATTACATTATATAAGGCTGCTAACAATAAAAGGGTGAGTTGAACAATTATTTTAAAAGAAGGGTTCGATCTAAAACCAATTTCACGCAAAGGCGCAAAAGCGCAAAGGCGCGTTCGTCGCATTGAAAAGACTTGGCACAGAAGGGCCTTTGCGGGAGATTAAAAATGCCACCCTTTTTGAATTTTTCTAAAAATCTATAGCGATAATATTTCTAATTATTTTTGTTTTCCAAAAATGGCACTGCCTACCCGCACACAAGTCGCACCTTCTTCAATCGCGATTTCAAAATCGCCACTCATGCCCATCGATAATTCAGTGGCTTGCCGTTCTGAAAAGTGGCTATTCAACCATTCAGAAAGTCGGCGCAAACGGCTGAAAATATCACGCACTGTCGCTTCCGGTGCCGTCCACGGAGCCATTGTCATCAGACCACGAACCAGTATATTAGGCAATGCAGCAATACTACGCATCGCATGGGAAATCGTATCGCGTTGTTCCTGATTATTTTCCCAATCAGCACACTCAAACCCACCTTTACTTTCTTCACCGGAAATATTGACCTCAATAAATACGGGTAATGTACGATCTAGTTCCTGTAACTGTGTGGAGAGTTTTTCTGCAATTTTAATGCGATCAACGGCATGAAAACAGTGAGCATGCTCAGCGACTGCCTCACTCTGGCGCGTTTGCAAATTACCGATGAAATGCCACTGGATGTCGGGTAAATGGCTTAGTGCTGCTGCTTTTTCAGCGAGTTCCTTGGTGCGGTTTTCACCAAAATGGCGTACACCCGCTTCATAGGCTGCTACAATGTCTTCAATAGGCCTCGTTTTACTGACTGCAACCAGCGTGATATTTGTGGCGCTGCGATCGCTACGTTTGGCGGCTTCATTAATACTACCTAGAATATTTTGTGCTGGATGAACGTTGTTACTTTCCATGAGAGGTATCCTGTTGGAAAAGTGTTATGTTGAAAATGATGAATTCGATAAATATCAAACCGGTTTGATGACGGGCTCAAGCTTTCCATCCATCAAAACGATTTGAGCCGTGTCTGTGGCAACACTTGCCTTTAAGTGAAATGGAAACCGGCGCTTTTTTCAGGGCAATCGAATCATTAATACCGTCACCAATAAAACAAATTGATTTTCTTTCTACTTGCAACTGTTCAATCAATGCCGATTTTTGTTATGGCAATATTTCAGCAAAATAATGATCAATGCCTAAATCATCTGCCAGCTTTTGGGTAGGCGCGGTTTGCTCACCAGAGATAATGTACATGGTTTTTATATTCTTGCGTTGCCGCAATTATCGGATGACGGTTTTTGCCTCCGGGCGCAGGGTAGGTTTCAGTTCGATGAGACTAATCATTAGACTCAAGGGAAAATATTGGCCCACAGTAGAATACTATTTTTAGGGTTAAAAATTTCTGTTCTACCCATTGGTATTTGTACTGCATCAAGCCCTTTACTCGCGAAAAATTGGGCAACACACGTTCAGTGCCATTACGCCCTGATTGGGAAAGGATTAAATATTAATTATAGAAAAAAGGGGTGTTAGCAAAATTTACCACGCATGACTCAAAAAACGCTTGCTCAATCAGGCATAGAAAAATTGAAAAGGCTTCAAGGGATTATTAATTGGGGGTGTGGTAGTAATGGTAGCGGCAAAAATCGCTTAGGCATCATCTTGATGGAAACGTGGGAACAATTAGTAATGAACAATGACCAATAATCAATAAGCTGTCATCCTGCCTAAACTTAAGCGGTGATATTGGTAACTAATATAACCACCAATAGGGCAACCACAAGGGATTGCCCTATAGGCTTACCCTATTTTGATACCCATTTTTTCCTGGCTTGGTATATTACTAAATCATTAAATTATGAAATTATGAAATTAACAAATTATTCAGAAGGTTACTGTATTTTTATGTGACCATTGCAATCTTAAATAAAAACCATTATCATTTACAACCTGAAATCGGCTGAGCAATAGAGGACTGATGTTTTTGTTTTTAAGACAAGGCATTCAATTTATAAATATTCTACTTTGTCAAATTTAATATAACTCATTCTCATTGATTAAAAAAAAGAGTAGCTAATAGGGTGCTATTATAGAAATCAATGACTTAGGTGTAATATGACAAAGTCTAAATATAAAAATCATTTATAAAATCTAACTCATTCGTTTATCAGTTGCATAATTATAATAAAATTATTATAAAGATAAACACAGATATTGTGTCATCTTTCATTTTTTTTTAAGTACATTCAGAACGTTTTAATAAAAATTATTATAATATCAATCCGTTATTGAAACATCATACGGGTATGTGGGGGCGAACCTATTGCCCTCACTTTTCAAACTCGTTCTGAGAATGACTTAAAAAGAGTCTAATTTAACTCAAGGGATAACAATAAAACCATGTTAATGGGAAAAACGAATTTATACGCGAAAAATTTATACGCAAAAGTTTTTGCTCGGAAACACGTTTGCGTAAAAAACACAATCCAAGGGTTTCCGCTCACAATGGCTGGGCGTGGAGAACGGGTCAAAATTGTCAGTGTGACGGGTGACAAAATGTTGATCAAGCGTTTGATTGTAATGGGATTGTTGGAAGAAACCGAATTAGAAGTGTTACACTTGATAAGAGGCAACGGTTTGAAAGTCGCTTGTTTTGATACGCAGTTGGCTTTGGGCGTGGGTATGGCTAACAAAATTATGGTTGTACCGATTGAGGGGAATTTGAATGATGGCAATTAGTTTACGTGATCTGGCGGTTGGGGAAAAAGGTATCGTTTCGGGGTTTGAAAAAGGGAATAAGGCTTATCGGAAGAAGTTATTAGCCATGGGACTGACACCAGGAACAGCCTTTAATATCACCCGTTATGCGCCGTTGGGCGATCCTGTGGAAATCCATCTTCGCGGCTTTTTTCTAACTTTGCGAAAAGATGAGGCTGAAACACTGCTGGTAGAAAGGATTGAATAATGAAACATTTAGTTATCGGGGTTGTCGGTAACCCTAATTGTGGTAAAACCACTTTATTTAATGTTTTGACCGGTACAAAACAACGAGTCGGTAATTGGCCAGGGGTAACGGTTGATCGCAAGGAAGGTTATTATCAGCACGAGGGGCGAGATATTGAACTGGTTGATTTACCGGGTATTTATTCGCTTGATGTCGTCACCAATACGGGTTCATTGGATGAGAAAATCGCTCAAGATTACATTCTTTCTGGTGAGGCCGATCTGATTGTTAATATTGTTGATGCTTCTAACATAGAGCGCAATTTGTATCTCACCACGCAGTTGTTAGAAATGGAAGTCCCCTTGGTGGTGGCGCTGAATATGATAGATATTGCTAAGCAGCGTCATATTGAAATTGATATCGCGGCCTTATCAAAACAATTGGGTGTGCCGGTGATTCCACTCAGTGCCTCTAAGCATGAAGGTATTGAAGCTTTAAAACAGGCTATGGATGTGGCGGCTGAGAAGAAAAAAATACCCACCCCTCAAGTGGATTATCCAGAAGTCATTGAAGAAATCGTCAGCGATTTATTACCCATGGTGACGGCGCGTTTACCGGATAATATTAAGTCTCATGCTCATTGGATTGCTTTGAAACTCTTGGAAAATGATAGTTTAGCGATACAGTGGGTAGGAAACGATATTAAAAGCATTATCGAAGCTGAACAAACCAGAATTGAGGAAACCTTGGACGAAGAGGTCGATATTATTGTCGCTGATAGCCGTTACAATTTTATCGCTAAAGTCGTTGAAAAGGCGGTTAAAAAAAGTGGTCAGGTTACCCGAACGATGTCGGATAGAATTGATCAAGTTGTACTGAATCGCTTTCTTGGCATCCCCATTTTTCTGGCTGTGATGTATCTGATGTTTATGTTTACGATCAACATCGGCAGTGCTTTCATTGATTTTTTTGATCAGTTTTTCGGCACCCTTTTTGTCGATGGTTTCGCTCACCTATTGACTACAATCGGTTTATCAGAGGCCGTCACAATCCTTCTCGCAGACGGTATTGGTGGTGGGATTCAAGTTGTTGCAACCTTCATTCCTATCATTGGTTTTCTGTATTTATTTCTCTCCTTTTTAGAGGATTCAGGGTATATGGCGCGAGCGGCCTTTGTTATGGATCGCTTTATGCGTTTTATGGGATTACCCGGTAAATCCTTTGTACCCCTCATTGTCGGATTTGGTTGCAATGTACCGGCGATTATGGCAACCCGTACTTTGGAAAACCAACGTGATCGGTACCTAACGATTTTAATGAATCCATTTATGTCTTGCGGTGCGCGTCTACCCGTTTATGCGTTGTTTGCAGCGGCCTTTTTTCCAGTAGGTGGACAAAATATAGTCTTTGGCTTGTATCTGATGGGCATTGCGGTAGCGGTTATGACTGGGCTGATTATGAAGCACACGCTTCTCAAGGGAGACTCTTCGCCCTTTGTGATGGAATTACCGCCTTATCATTTGCCCACTTTACAAAGCATTCTGTTACGAACTTGGGAACGCTTAAATAGTTTTATTTTTCGTGCTGGTAAAGTGATTGTTCCGATGGTATTAGTGTTAACATTTCTCAATTCTTGGGGAACAGATAGTTCATTTGGTAACGAAAACACTGATAAATCGGTACTGAGTGAAATTGGTCGTGTTCTCACCCCTGTCTTTGAGCCGATGGGCATTGAAGAAGATAATTGGCCAGCAACGGTCGGTATTTTCACCGGCGTGATGGCGAAAGAAGCGGTCGTAGGAACACTGGATGCGATCTATAGTCAATTGGCCGAAAAGGATGAGATTAAAACAGAAGAAGACGCTTTTAATTTATGGCAGGGTATTGTAGAAGCCTTTGCGACGATTCCAGCTAATTTAAAAGAAGTCGCTGATAATGTCTTCGATCCTTTGGGACTCAACATTGGAGAAGTGAGCGATAGCGCCGCTGCGGCTGAAGAACAAGAAGTGAGTACAGGGACTTTCGGCGAAATGGTGCTTCGATTTGATGGAGTAGCGGGCGCTTTTGCCTACTTGCTGTTTATCTTATTATATTTTCCCTGCGCTGCGGCAACGGCTGCAGTCTATAGGGAAACCAATATAAGCTGGACACTATTTGTAGCGGGTTGGACAACAGGCATGGCTTATTTGTTTGCAACGGTTTTTTATCAATTAGCCACTTTTGCAGCACATCCCATTGCCTCAAGCTTTTGGACTATTGGCTTATTGCTGGCATTTGCATTGGTTCTTATAGCCCTTTATTTCTATGGAAACAATGAAGTCTCACAAGAGCAAGTTGAAACTCAAGGCTCAGCGTTAGACAAAGTGTAATTACAGCCTGGGCGAACACGCAGGTTCGCCCCTACATATACGCGAATGAAATTATTTTTCTGAACATACGATAAATCTTGAATGGCAGATTTTCGTTCCAAATTTATTTTTAGATTGCACAATTTACGTTATATATTTATTTTGCGACGGCCTAGATTGATAATGAAGATAGGCTGGCCAATCCCCTTAAATTAAGGTGGGCAACAATCGAAGCCCACCCTACATTAGTGATAATCTCATGCTTAGCAATCTCAAAAAATATCTGATAGAAAAGAAAAGGGCCCCCTTGATGGATATGGCCCACCATTTAAATGTGTCACCTGATGCCGTGAAAGGCATGTTGGAACATTGGATAGCCAAGGATAAAGTGCGTCGTCTTGAAGGTAGTGCTTGTAATAAAGGTTGTTGTCAATGTGATCCTTCAGCCTTGGAAATTTACGAATGGGTAGGATAGTTTTTGATTTTAATTTATTTTTATCAGTGTGAATCAGCTCATAATCAGTCAAATCAGCGTTCTATCCTTACCACCTCTTAAAAAATAGAACGCTGATATTCAATTTGAAAAACGCTAATGCCCTTCAGTTATTAAATGTGAATAGGCTTTCAGGTAAAAGTTTCGCTACGCTAAACTTTAGCCTGAAAAGGTGCAACCTAAGCTTACCTATTCGTTTAACATTATCTCAAACAATCAAATTAATTAAAACGCACTTTAAGATCAGTGATCATTAATCAAGGGTTTTGTCAGTAGCCCCACTTTTTCGACTCCGGCTTCTTGTAGCAATGACATGACTTTGACGACTTCTCCATAAGCATTGCGATGATCGGCTCTCACTAAGACTTGTGAATTAGGGTTAAAACGTATCAGGGCAGCGACACGGGTGAGGAGTGTTTTCATGGAAAGGGGTTCTTTGTCTTCATTTAAAAACAGTTGGCCTGCTGTATCAAGGGTGACAATGACAAATTGGCTTTGCTTGGGTAAAACATTTTCGGCTTGCCTGACTGTGGGTAGTTCTACATCGACGCTGCGTGTTAATAAGGGTGAGGTAATCATAAATATAATTAACAACACTAACATGACATCAATGTAGGGTACGACGTTCATTTCAGCAATACGACGATGGTTGCGACGATATCGTGACATTTTTCGTTCTCAATTCTCTGATGTGATGTAGGCTTGACGTTGTAAAATGCCTACAAATTCTTCTAAAAAGGTTTCATAGCGGGTGGTTAAACGATCAACTTTGTCAATGTATTGATTATAGGCAATGACGGCGGGAATCGCGGCAAATAATCCCATTGCTGTGGCAATCAAGGCTTCTGAAATGCCGGGAGCTACCATGGCTAACGTGACTTGTTGTAGGCCACCGAGTGCGTGAAAGGAAGTCATAATGCCCCAGACGGTGCCAAATAAACCAATATAAGGGCTGACTGAGCCGATAGTGGCTAATGCGGCTAAGTGGGTATCTAATTCATCCAATTCTCGTTGCAATGCGACACGCATGGCGCGTTGTGAACTTTCAAGCAAAATCAAAGGGGGGATATTGGCTTGTTTACGCTGTCTGACAAATTCCATGTAACCGGAAGTAAAAATGTTTTCCATACCAGTCGGTTCATCATCACCACTACAAAGGCGATTGTATAAGGCATTTAAATCTTTACCTTTCCAGAAGCTATTTTCAAAGTCGTCTGCTGTGCGATGTGCTTTTTTCAAAAAACGACTTTTATACAAAATCAGCGTCCAGGAATAGATAGAAATCAGCAATAATAAGACTAATACCATTTGCACCAGCAAACTGGCATTAAGCACTAATTGTACAAGTGATAATTCAGTCATTTTTCAGGTTTTCAAGAGTTTAGGTGATAGAATGCTGATTGTCATGATTGACGCTGATTTTCTTTAATCAATGTTAATCAGGCCATCATCAGTTTAAAAAGCGTTCATATTTGTCGGGTGAGCGGTTGCCCACCAGTTTAACTAATT
>JAYQWI020000404.1:0-2120 GCA_035871815.2 Candidatus Parabeggiatoa communis | reverse complement strand
TCATCTCCAAGAGTTACTTGAAAAACGGCGGTTGTTATAATATTCAATTTTTCCGTGTTTTTCCGTGTTTTTCCGTGGCAAAATCGAACCGAAGCAAATAACACAAGTCATTGATTTGTAAGACCACTACTGGTTTGTAGGGACTACCTAATCAAACACAATCAACTATTTTAGTCTGCTAAAACATTAACGCTATCAAAATGAGTACGACACCCATAACATTATATGAAAATCTCAAAGAGCTTAATGAATCACAATTTAATGAAGTGTGTTTATACTTGAAAGAAGCCTATGGTTATGACTTGACTTTTGTCACACGACAAGGCGTTCCCATTGCCCGCTCTGCACAAGAATTAATTGATCTGCTTCAACAAAATTCGCACGGGCTTAATCAGCTAGAAGAAGTGCTTGCAAAAGTGATTCAGGGGAAAACGACTTCGGTAGAAACAGATGAGAATCAAATCGACAAAAAACGTTTAATCGCTCTACTACTTGAATGTCCAAGTCTTAGGGATATAGACACTCGTCGTTCATTGTTAAAGATGTTACCCCATCACATCGTTGACCATATTAAAGTGGGTAATACCATTAAAGAAGCGGTGATTAATATTGTCGAAGTCTGTATGAATTATCCTGAAGGCTTAAAACACTTGTTTAATGCGGTGCGCTTTTTTGACGAAAAAACAGTGCCATTCCAAACATTAAGCGATTTTCTGGACGTTCAAGCATTCAGGCCTGACATTTCGCCACCAGAGGTTTTAGCAAAAGTAGAAACGCCCCTCACCAAGTTAATGGCGCAACTGCATTTATCGTCACAAATGAGGGCCAGTGATGAATTTACTCAGCATAATCATAACAGTTTGCACTTGATTCGAGAGGCTATGGTGCAATTAAAACAATTGTCACCACAAACACCTGAATATAGCCGCGTGTCTCTTATCGTCGGTAGCGTACTCTCTTCAACTGGGGAATTATTACAAGCGGAACGTTTATTTACACAAGTTATTGAAAATACGGATAAAAGTGATGAAAAGGCCCTCGCCCATTTCAACTTATTTCAAATACAGTTGCGGCGCAAACTCTATCCAAAAGCCCTAGACAATTTGCAAACCGCTATTAAGATTAATCCACACTATGCCTTGCATGATTTACATAAATATCCGTTTGAACGGTTATTGGGTGCAGGAGGCATGGGTTGTGTTTTTTTGTGTCGAAACAAAAATCGTTTGATCCGCTATACACGAGTCGTCGTCAAATGTTTTTGGGAACATCCCAAGGGCACAGTTGACGAAGTATTTAAAGAACCCTTTACCATGCGCGACATCGCAGGTGATTATATTCCCGAACCCTTAGATTTTGGTTATGTTGATCTGATTAAACAGGAACGGGCTTATTTTGTCACAGCGTATATTGACGATGCGATAGATGGCGAAGCGTGGTTAGAAAAATACGGCCCGATGGATTTAGAAACCGGTTTACAAGTGGGTTTACAAATCGCTAAAGGATTACAGATTGCCCATGATGCGGGTATTTGTCATTTAGATTTAAAGCCCGCGAATATTTTACTCAAACAAACGGATAATGAAATCGCAGTCAGAATCATTGACTTTGGTTTATCTCAAGTCGTGCCCTCATTACAGCAAAAGGCGATGACACTGCAAAAAAATCATGCTGGTTTAAGTCAATTTGGGCAAGCGATATTTGGCACTTTGGATTATGCATGCCCTGAACAACAAGGCTTTAACCAATATGGCAAACCAGGTGTACAATGTGATGTATTTGCCTTTGGGATGACAATGTATCGTTTTTTGACGGGTAAAAATCCGCGCTATTTTCGGGAACGGGATTTGCCAAAAGTAGAGGCTTTGCGAGATTTGTTGGGGGATTGTGTTGAACAAGAACCTAATCAGCGGCCTGAATCAGCACAACAACTGATTAATCAAATTGAAAATATTCAAGCTATTGAACTACAGAAACCAGATGAAATTGTAGAAGCGAAAATAGAACAGCAAGCTAAAATACGGCAAGCTGCCCGCTATACAGACAATGGAGATGGCACTATTACAGATAATATAACTGGACTGATATGGCTAAAAAATGCCAATTGTTTTTACCGAGAG
>JAYQWI020000403.1:0-2288 GCA_035871815.2 Candidatus Parabeggiatoa communis | reverse complement strand
AAACCTCTCCTACCGTCTGCGCGACAACATACTCGAACAAACCGATCTTTCCTTCCACTGGGCGCTCAATCCACGTTGGAATATATTAGGACGTTACAACTATTCACTACCAGATAAAACCCCTTTAGAAACCCTTGCCGGCTTTGAATACAACAGTTGCTGCTGGGCCGTGCGCCTCATAGCACGACGCTACATGAATCTAGAAAACAGAGAAGATTTAGACCATTCAAATAGTGTCTTCCTAGAATTTCAACTGAAAGGCTTAGGTAGCATTGGACAAAAAACCGACTCCTTGCTAGAACAAAGGATTCCAGGCTATCATGAATAATCGCTTAATGCTATAATTTTCAAGATAATTACGGCAAAAGGGCGAACAGTGTTCGCCCTCAAATTATTTTTCTGAAGAGGGCTTTGAAAATCATGCCATGCATCGGGCAGTTTAAGTTACCCAAGTTGCCAAAAAAAAAGCCAGAAACCTATAAAACTCTGAGCTGATTTATCGAATTTTTTGTACAAGAGTTTTACTTATGTTAACATCTATAGTTTGTGAGGAGGTAATATTATGACAGAACGAAAAGCCGTTTCTTATGGACAAGTCGAGTTGATACCCGGCATTATTTGCGACGGTTATGTGTTAGATGATGATACCGCGGTTATGAGTGAACGGGGGACCGCTGACTTTTTAAATATGGATCACGTCTCACTAAAACGCGTGGTGGCTACTTGGCCTCCAAAAACGCTTAAACCCTTTGTTGATAAGGCTTCAAGCGTGGTGGCTACTTTAGCAAAAGTAGAAGCTAAAAACAGTCCACATAAAGGTAGAAATATTGTTGTTTATGACAACAAAATGATAGAAACGATAATTAGTGCCTATGTTGTAGCTTCTGGACATAACGCACTCCAGAAAAATCAATTGCATATCGGCAAAAGATGCTCAATTTTAGTTCCTGCTTTAATTAGAACCGCATTAGAATCTGCCATCAAACAAGCTTGTGGACTCTCCCCCAATATCCAACAAACCGCCCAAAAGAACTACATAGATGCTGTCAAACTCATCAAAGACTTTGGCTTTACCTGCTCCGTTGGTGATGACATTGCGATCAAAAAGGATATTACCCAATTTCTTAAAGTGCCTGAAAGCACCCTCAATAGTTTTCTCAGAAAACACAAAAACGACATCCAACCCATTCAATTGGATTCGGCAACTATTCGCTCTTTTGGCAGCAAAGCATCACGGATGAATGGTTATCACTTGGATGAAGTCACCAAAATTGCTTTGGGGATGGACTCAGTCATTGGTATTGAACTCAAAAAGCAAGTTTTTGGTCAAATTGGCTCTTTTGCTAAACCAGAAACTTCAGCAGAAGTCCAATGGCAAAAAGTGTTGTCATTGGTGTTTGAAGGTTTTGATTTGCATTTTAACTACCCGATTGGCCCATACAAAGTTGATTTTTTTGTGGCAAAGTTGATGTTGGTTTTAGAATGCAACGGCTATTGCCATCGTTACTACGATCCCAAGCAAGATAAAGAACGGGAAAAGCGGATTACCCGACAATATAGTTTAGTCCGTTTTCACCACCAAGTCAGTTTAGAAACGCTCTTCAACGGCATTTTACAAGCTAAGCCGGGCACAACGGTTAAATTATACGATTTAGAACAGCTAGGTCAAGAAATGCCTTTTAATATTAATCCATTAAACGCACAAATTACCTAACCAAATGCGCCAGCGGACACGCTACCGCGTGCCGCTGTTCTTGATGTTAGTGGAGACAGATTGACATGTTATTTAATTCCTACGTCTTTATTTTTTTATTTCTACCCATTACGCTGATCGTCTTTTTCAGTATAGGGAGTCGAGGGCATCATCGGATAGCGATTGCTTGGTTAATCGGTGCCTCGTTATTTTTTTATGGCTGGTGGAATCCAGCTTACTTGGGTTTGATCTTAGCTTCCATCTTATTTAATTATGCGGTGGGCGTTGCCTTAGCTAATCAACAAGCGCAAACCCTCGTCAGTCAGTCAACTCAACTCAACTCAACTCAACTCAACTCAACTCAACTCAACTCAACTCAACAAAATTTTTGCTCGCTTTGGGCGTTTTTGTCAACCTTTTTCTGCTCGGCGATTTTAAATATGCCAACTTTTTGTTTGACAACTTTAACGGCTTAACCGGTAGCACTTATCATCTACAAACCATCATCCTGCCCCTAGCCATATCCTTTTTTACCTTTCAACAAATCACCTATCTAGTCGATGCTTACAAAGGTGAAACGCGCGAATACAACTTC
>JAYQWI020000402.1:0-3481 GCA_035871815.2 Candidatus Parabeggiatoa communis | reverse complement strand
GGTAAAATCAAGGTTTTCGCTTGCTGCGTTTGTTGTAAATAATATTGGGTATCATTATAATTCAAACTTGATAGCATTTCTGGCAAGCCACAGGCTAATAAAAAATTCGCTTGATTGCTATAACCCGATACTTGCAAGTCGGCACTTTCAGCCGATTCGCCAACTGCTGTAAAATCAACATGGGCCGTTATATCTTGTATCCCTATTAAAATCAAGGGGTTATCATGTGCTTGATGCTGATAATGGCACATTAATGTGCCTTGATCGCGTTGAGGATGGTAATATTCATGACTTGGAAAGCCATAATCTATTAATAATACCAGGCCGGCGGCTAGACTCTCTGCAATAGCCTGTATCCAAGCGGGTAAGGTTAAATTCATTTCTGAGACATAACCGATAGGCAAGTTTGGGCGTAAGGCTTCCACGGCCGCTCGTAATGACGCATCACGAGTGGGTAAGTATTGCCAAACATAAGGGCTTTCCGTTAGACTTTCCTCATTGAATTCGTTTAAACTGACATAACATTCTGATACGTCTTGCTCCTCTAAACGAAAACGCTGTACGGGCATGGCATCTAGCACTTCATTGGCTAAAATCACGCCTTGTATGGGTTCAGAAGGCAAGCTGTCTAACCACTGTACACAATGGAGGTGATTGGGTACTTGCGCTTGCAAAGTGGCCCGTTGCCGCTGTTGTAAATCGGCACTGACTTCTAATATAAAATAGTGTTTGGGTAAACACGCGAGACGTTCCAATTCTTTTAATATCTCGGCTGCCATGATGCCTGAGCCGGCCCCTAATTCTAAAATCACGCCTTCCTCAAATGTGGCTAAGACTTGTTGACATTGTCTCGCTACACAGTGCGAAAAAAGCGGCGAAATTTCTGGTGCCGTGATAAAATCACCACTCACACCTAACTTCTGAAGCCCTGCACTGTAATACCCTAAACCCGGTGCATACAGTGCTTGCTCCATAAACTTATTAAATGGAATCGCCCCCCCAGCTTCGTTAATAGTCTTTCTGATTAAAGCGCTTACACGTTGACTATGGACGACAGTCTCAGGGGAGGGGGAGGATAAATTATGCATGCCGTTTACAGTAATAACATTCCAAAAGAAGAAATCAAAAAGTCAGATAATCACTTGACTAACAAAGTGGCACTGATTACTGGCGCTTCCAGACGGGTTGGTGCGGTTATCGCACGGCAATTACATGCCGCGGGCATGAAATTGGCGCTGCACTATCACCACTCCGAAACCGCTGCACACGCTTTACAAGCTGAACTCAATAATCAACGTTCAGAATCAGTGCTATTATTACAAGCCGATTTACACAATACGGCTAAAGCAATCAGTACAGTACGACAAGCGGTAGAACATTATGAACGTTTAGATGTGTT
This sequence comes from Candidatus Parabeggiatoa communis, assembly GCA_035871815.2. Taxonomy (GTDB): domain Bacteria; phylum Pseudomonadota; class Gammaproteobacteria; order Beggiatoales; family Beggiatoaceae; genus Parabeggiatoa; species Parabeggiatoa communis. Next base: position 2,082 of record JAYQWI020000402.1, on the reverse strand, counting down.
AGTCAATAATGCTTCCACCTTTTATCCTACACCCTTAGGTAAAGTGGAGGAGAAAGAGTGGGAAGATTTAATGGGTATCAATCTTAAAGCGCCCTTTTTTTTATCACAAACCGCTGCGCCTCATTTAAGCAAAACTCAAGGCTGTATTATTAATTTGGTAGACATTCATGCCGAACGACCTTTAAAACAACATCCGGTTTACAGTACGGCGAAAGCGGGCTTGGTTATGTTAACTAAAGCACTCGCCCACGAACTGGGTTCCAAAAAGGTGCGGGTTAATGCCGTTGCGCCAGGTGCCATTTTATGGCCAGAAAATGATTTAGACGAAGTCAGTCAACAACGCATTATTTCATCTGTTGCCCTGAAACGTCATGGCGATCCCAATGATATTGCACAAACCGTTTTATTTTTAGTTCGCGATGCAGGATATATTACTGGACAAGTGATCAGCGTCGATGGTGGACGTACTTTGAACCAGTAATTATCAGTTATCAGTTATCAGTTATCAGTTATCAGCGTCTTTAGCGTTATTTAATAAAGAAAATTCAACACGCCACAACGATTGTCCTTTTTTATCAAAGGCTTGCCATAATTCGGCATAAGTTTGCTTGGTAACGGGATGTTGGGCATCTGGTGCAATTTCTGCTAAGGGCAACAGTACAAAAGCGTATTTCAAAATCTCATCACGGGGGATGTCTATCTGATTATTTTTGAGGATTAAATCATCATACAATAAGATATCTAAATCCAAAGTGCGGGCACTAAAACGCTTAGTGCTGCGTATGCGGCCATTGTTTTTTTCAATCAGCCGCAAAGTGTTCGCGACACTGTACACATCCAGAGGCGTATCCAATCCGGCAACCAAGTTATAAAAATTTTCGCCTTCAAAACCAACCGCTTCACTTTCATAGATGGATGATAAAGTCAGCGTGCCGTAATGCTGTTCCATCTCAGCCAAACCGGCACTAATATGTTGTCGCGGTTCAATATTACTGCCTAGACTAACGTATACTCGTGCCATCTTCGGGTTTTCTCCCTCGCTCAATGAGAATGCCAACATCTTCTGCGCCACGCACTGCGCCTGGCTTATTCAATTGCAAACGCACCCAAGGTACTGAAAACTCAGTTAAAACGATTTCGGTGATCCGTTCTGAAAGCGTTTCAACCAGTTTAAATTCGCTATGACTGACAAAATCAATCAAGCGTTTTGCAACGGCCTTATAATTCAAGGTATTTTCAAGTTCATCTGTTGCAGCAGCTTGACGAATATCGGCCGCCATCTCTAAATCAAGCACTACAGTTTGCTTGATTTTGCGTTCCCAATCAAAAACCCCAATAATCGTCTCTATTTTTAAACCTCTTAAATAAATAATATCCATAATCGTTCGTTATCAGTTGATGTAGGGGCGAACCTACGTGTTCGCCCTCAAATTAAAGCACTTCTTCCAAAAATGCCTTTATTTTCGGATAATGCGATCCTTTCCAATAAATCTTTTGACAGGTGTCACACCGGTAAAATTTATCATAGTATTGTAATGTATCCGCTGCCACTTGATCACTAATGTCAGCTTTATCAACAAAATGAATTAAACCATTACAATTGACACAACGTTGAAAAGGGGTGGCGAGTCGAGATAAATCAAAACGCTGCATCACTTCACGTAATTGCTGTTTTGGATCGGTTTCTCGCAAAAAATAACCGTGTGTCACTAAACTTCGTTTGAGTAATCCTATATCGCGTGTTAATAAAATCCGTTGCTCGCGATCAGAAATCTCGGCCAATTCAGGATCGTCATAATCGTTTCGATATAAGGTATCAAAACCCAACATGCGCAAATAATTGGCGAGTTTTCCTAAATGAACATCCAATACAAAACGGATTTCAGGCAGTGGTTGAGGCCGCACTTTTGAAATGGGGGTGATATCAATTGATTCAAAGACGGGATAAACACTGATTTTATCATCCGCTTGCAACAGATAGGAAAAATCGACTGATTCGCCATTCACTAAAATCAAATCGACTTCGGTATGGGGAACACCTAAGGCTTCAATGGTATCTTTTACCGAGGGGTGTTTGTCAAC
>JAYQWI020000401.1:0-6346 GCA_035871815.2 Candidatus Parabeggiatoa communis | reverse complement strand
TTTTAATCAGATAACCGAACGGAAGTGGATCACCTGTCGCATCTGTCCAACTCAGCGTAATCGTTGTATCGCTATCGGCCGTTGCCGTAAAGCCACTCGGCGGATTACTGGGTTCTACAGCCGTTGCCAAGGTGCTAACCGATGCAGACGGAACGGTTCCATCGGTTTTATAATCAATCGTCGTATCGGCATTGGTGTAAGGATAAATCTGGAAATCATAATCTATCTCTGGAGTTAAACCGGTAAAGGTGTAAGTATTCTCTCCATCAGCGTGATTCACATTCACAGCCACACTGTCACCGGCCCAATCGGTATCATCAGTCACGGGTGTGCCATCGTTCACCGCTGCATAACCACCGCCTCCCGTTTTACCCACGATTAAATAGTTAGCGGGCACTTGATCCCCAATAGAACCTGTCCACGTCAATTTAATGAGGGTATTGTTTTCGGCAGTTGCCGTAAAGTCAGTAGCCTGTTCACTCGGTTCTGGTATCGAAACATGCGTTAATATTTCAATCTGCGGAATATCACCATCCGTTTTATAATCAATCGTGGCAGCCGCATTGGTGTACGGATAAAGTTTAAAATAGTAAGTCGTTTCGGCCGTTAAACCCGTCCATTGATAGGTTTGCGTACCTTGCGTGATATTGATAGCACCACTGCCATCTGATACATCGCTATCATCTGCTACCGCATTCGTGGGATCCGTGATCGCCTCAAAACTGGTGTTACTGAGTTTAATCAGATAACCACTCGGCGCCTGTTCCCCATCACCAGCCGTCGCATCTGTCCAAATCAGCGTCAGAATCGAATCGCTATTCACGGTTGCCTCAAATCCAGTGGCATGGTGAGTCGGTTCAGGATCAGTTGCATTAGTCCTCACGGAAAGTTCTTTAGGACTATCCGTTTTATACTTAATATTGGGGTTCTCATTGGTATAGGGGTAAATCTGGAAATCATATTGAGTTTCTTCGGTTAAACCACTAAAAGTGTGGGTAATAGAACCCGTCGCATGAGCCACATTCACGGCCACACTGTCCCAATCCGTATCATCCGTGACCTCACTACCATTACTAGGAACAGTAGCATAAGTGCCAGTACCTGTTTTACCCACTATCAAGTACTTATGCGGTAATTGCTCCCCCGTACCAGCGGTTGAACCTGTCCAAGTCAGTTTAATAACCGTGTCGGTTTCGGCCGCAGTAAAGCCAGTCGGATGATTAGTGGGTTCTGAAGCCAGTGTTTCCTCTGATGTTTCAGGAGCAGCATCCGTTTTAAAATCAATCAAATCATCGGCATTCGTATAGGGGTAAATTTTGAAATCATACTGCGTTTCGGGAGTTAACCCAGTAAACTGGTAAGTATCATCTCCATCATAAGCCACATTCACAGCCACACTATCACCAGCCCAATCCGTATCATCATCGACAGGCGTACCATCAGTAGGGTCTGTAACAGAACCACTTTTTTTACCCAATATCAAGTAATTAGCTGGTAATTGCTCCCCTGTGCCGGCGGTAGAATCTGTCCAAGTCAACGTGATTGCCGTGTCACTATCTACCGTGGCAGTGAAGTCAGTCGGGTGATTCGTGGGTTCATCATCTTGAGATTTGTACTCATACGCACCAATATCACACTTCTCACCTTGAGGCCGAGAAGTGCCGAGTTGATCTACATTAAAGGGAGGGGTACTACCACAATCAGCAGTTGTGGGAATGGCATCAATAGCGGGATTAGAAGACGGGTCGCTCGTGTTCAGAGGAAAAAGACCAAGTGAAGTATCAAAAGAGGCAAGCACAGTGGATACACTGACACTTTGGTCTGTACCACCACTAGGGCAACCATCGCCCACGATATTATAGCCTTGGGAAGTAATGGTGCCAGAACAATCTCCTCCAGTATTTCCGGCGATGATACTGTTTTTGATAGTTGCCGTGGCTTTGTTTCGGATGCCGCCAGCACTAGTTGTAGCGGTGTTACTACTCACTGTGCTGTTATTGAGTGTTAGTGTTCCACCCATGTCGTTGAAGATGCCCCCACCATATTTTGCTTCGTTATGACTTATGGTACTGTTATTAACCTCCAATGTACCCGTATTATAAATACCACCACCCCACTTGCTACCCGTTGCTATGTTATTACTGACAGTGCCGTTTTCTAGCGTCAGGCTTCCAGAGTTAAGGATACCGCCGCCATAACCACTGCTGCTGAGATTGCCATGTTGAATAGTAACATTTTTGATAGTGACCGTTTTACCACTACTGATGGTAAATACACGATCAGAGGCTGAGCCTTTAGTCGCATTGGCTTGGATGATGGTATTGCTGGCTCCATTACCTTCGATTGTCAGGTTTGTGCCTATTGTCAACGTGCTACTTACAGTGATGGGTTGTTTATTTAAGCCACTGTCGAAGGTAATGATTCCCCCAGCAGCAATGGCCGCTCGCAAAGAACCTGTACCAGTGTCGTTAGTATTAGACACCTCAATCGCGTAAGTGGCCGGCACCAGAAACAAAGCCCAAATGAGGGCTAAAACAAAGTGAGGTTTCAAACCGAGACGGGATAAGGTTTGGCATTTAGCGTTAGTTATGGGTTTATAGATCATCTTGTTTAATGCTGTCTATTAACACAGCATCCTCCTGTGGTTGGAACAGTTATCAGTTATCAGTTATCAGTTATCAGTTATCAGGATAGAACGCTGATTATGGCCTGATTAAACTGATGCCATACTGATCTCAGTATCAGTGGCTATTTTAAGTATAGTCTATTTTTAAATCATTTATTAAAGCAAGTCTATTTAATAGCCCTTTCTATGTTAAATGGACGAATCTAACTGATAGATGGCCGTTCAATTATCACATCAATTATCAACTGTCAATTTTCAATTATCAATTTTCAATTAAAAAATCAGCGATGTCATGACAAGAAGCCGAATCAGTGTTTTATCATAACCCACATTGATGGCGCTTAAAATTTAATTAACCATTAACCATTAACCATTATTGACACTATTTCTGGAAAAGCTTGTAATGTCTCTTCAAGATGTTTGATATCAAAATGCTCAGCAAATTCATGTAAATTTTCCGCATAATCTATAAGAATCGATATCTTATACTCTTTTCCGAGTGTTATGAGTCTTTCTGCAAAATCCTCAATCATATCCATTTCCATCACACCATTCATCTCTTGCCACAGCGGCATCATTTTCTCTTCTAGCATTTTAAACAATTCTGGAAATGGGGCAATATTTTTAGAATGGTTTTTGAATCTGTCGGCCCATACCGAGTTTTTGGGTACCATAAGCCCTGTTTGAGTGTAGTTTAAGTAATGTGATAATTGATTAAACAGTTCAGCTAGATTAACGGGTTTGGGCAAATACCCGTCAAAACCAAATTGTGCTTTCATATTGGATTGAGAGTCTACTTTGACAGAGGCCGTTAAGGCAATTATGGGTATATCAAAGGTTCTCTTATTTGTTTTCAACTGTTTTGTCGCCTCATAACCATCCATTACTGGCATTCTCAAATCCATCAGAATCAGATTCGGATGGTATTTTTCAGCCAAAAACAGGGCTTGCTGACCCTCTCTGGCTTCTATAATGTCTAAATTCGCTTGAGATAAGCATTCTTTGATAAGAGAACGGTTGGAGTCAATATCATCCACAACGAGTATTAAACTCTTTTCAAAAGAAATCGTATTGAAATCAAAAGAGGTTTCTTGTGTCAGACTAGACGCTTCGGTAGGAGAGAGAGCAACATGCCGTAAAGTGATTTGAAAAACGCTTCCGACACCCACTTGACTTTTGACTGAAATAGAACCCTTCATCATTTCTACCAATCGTTTCGTGATTGCTAATCCGAGTCCTGTGCCACCATATTTTCTCGTTTTTTGTCCATCTTGCTGTCGAAAAGATTCAAAAATAATGTCCTGCTGTTCTTCAGGAATACCAATACCCGTATCTTCCACAGACAGGATTAAATCGATGTGGTTCCTTAAAGCGGCTTTTCTAACGTCCCCTTTATGATTCAAAATCAATGACTTGTTAATGGAAGAGCGTGAGTCATAATTCATAGCCGTCTTCTGAATCTCTCTTGGCAGCTCAGGCCTGTTTTCTGTCTCATCACGAATGAGGCCTAGCGTCTGGCTATCATCAAACTTCGCGGACAATTTGATATGCCCTTTGTCAGTAAACTTGACCGCATTGCCGATGAGATTCAACAAGACTTGCCGCAACCGCACTTCATCAAGCATGAGCGTCTGCGGTAAATCCTGATCAATTTCTAAAATCAAGTCGAGTTGTTTTTCGGCGATTTTGATAGCAAAAATATTTTTTAAATCATTGAGGATATGATTAAGATGAGTTGCCTCATACTGAATTTCTAGTCGGCCGGCTTCAATTTTTGAGAGATCGAGTATATCGTTAATCAAAGTTAATAAACTTTTACCTGCCGTTTTGATCGATTGAAGATACGTTTTTGGCTTTTGCTCTGTGACTAATGAGGATAAGAGTTCACTGAAGCCAATAACAGCATTCAGGGGCGTGCGTATTTCATGGCTCATGTTGGCCAAAAATTCACTTTTTGCACGATTGGCTGATTCAGCCGACTTCATGGCTTTTTTTAATGCTTTTTCAGTCTGTTTTTGCTCAGTCACATCGCGAACAACAGACAAACGGATCAGTTTTCCGGTCGGTTCGGTTGTCGCATCACAATTTAACAGAACATCGATCACGGCTCCATTTTTTTTGATATATTGGTAATGAACATCTCGCACATAAGCGTCATGCCAAAATTGAGAAACCCCTTTTGAAACAGCCCGTTCACTTGATTCATCTGTCATCAGAAAGTCTGCTTTTTTGCCAATCACTTCTTCGCGGCTATAACCGGTTTCTTCCAGCCATTTGCGGTTAACATCGCAGATAATTCCTTTAACATCAATGGAGTGCATCATAACAGGTGCATTATCATAAATATGGCGAAACTTGGCCTCGCTTTCTCGTAGTGCTTCCTCAGTTTGCTTTCTATCCGTAACATCTCGAATAATGATTAAAAGATGTTTTTGACCACTATATTCTAAAATAGTGCCATTCACTTCAGCATTAAAGAGTGTACCGTTTTTTCGGATATCAACGGTTTCTTTTACAGCTACCCTGTTAGTTTTAATTTCCTTTATAAATTGTCCTAAAGCATAATGGCTAGTTGGATGAGTGAGCTGGCCAGTGTGCAGTGCAACAAATTCTTTAGTCGTATAGCCATACAATTCCATGGCTTTTCTATTTATATCGACGATATTTCCGGCTAAGTTAGCGACAATTAAGGCATCTGTTGTTGAATTAAAAATAGTTTGTAAGTTGCGCTCTTTTTCTTTGAGTGCTTTTTCAGCTTCTTTCCTTTGGGTGATATCCAACATCACACCGCATAATCTGACAGGTTGATCGTCTTCTACAACCACGGTAACCAAAACTCTTAACCAAATCGTTTGATTATTGGCTGTCATCATACGATATTCAAATTCGTAATCTTTTTGGGTTAAGGTGGCTTCTGCACAAAACGCCGCTACCCAGCGGCGATCATCAGGATGAAGATGCTTAAACCAAAATGTTGCCTGATTAAGCCAATTTTCAACAGGATAACCCAGAAATCGTTCTGCTTGTTTACTCACAAATGTAAATTGCAACGTTTTCGCATCGGCTTCCCATACGATACCGTCAATTGAATGCACAAGCGTTTCATATCGCTGTTGCGAGTGTTTCAGTGCTTCTTCAGCTTGTTTGCGTTGCGTAATGTCTTCGCTCATGCCGAGTAAATACAAGGGTTTTCCGCTGTCATCGTGAAAAAAAGAAACCGTTAAATTGCTCCAAACCAAGTTGCCGTCTTTTTTAATGTATCGCTTTTCCATCTGGTAATATGATATTTTACCATCCAAGGCTTGCTTGAGCAGATTCTTATTTTGTGGCATGTCCTCTGGATAGGTAATGTCAGTCACTTTCTTGCCTAGCAGTTCTTGATTGGTGTATCCCAACATTTGGCAAAAAGCCGCATTCACTTTGATGTACTGATGTCCTAAATTGACGATAACCATACCTATGGGGGCTTGTTCAAAAATTCTACGAAACCGCTCTTCACTCTGTTGCAATTTTTCTTCAGCTTGTTTGCGTTCACTAATATCCCTGAAAACGCCTTGAAGAACCGCTTTTCCCTGAATGTGAATCAGGTGTGCTAATATTTCAACCGGGATTTCGCTTCCATCAGAACGAACAACGGTAGTTTGAACCAAAGTGGTTTGCTTTTTATCGCGAGCTTGTTGATAATGTTTAGCAAAATTTTCTGTTGCCAATTTTTCTGTT
>JAYQWI020000400.1:0-2899 GCA_035871815.2 Candidatus Parabeggiatoa communis | reverse complement strand
GTTCACTTTTTTATTCCGTTATTCCATTTCAAATACTGTGCATGGATCGTTTTCTAGCAGATAGCATCAGCAAAATGAGACAAATAAGACTAGACAGGCCCGCTAGTGCAAATCCAATTTGAAAACTCGCTGGCCAATAAGAAAAAACGACTTGATGTTCCCCTTCTGGAAGCCAAACACCCCGTATAAGCCCATTGACTCGATAAATCTTGGCAGGTTGCCCATTCACTTCTGCTCGCCAGCCTGGGTAATAGACATCACTTAGGATAGCTAAGCCTGGGCGTGAGGTTTGTACTTTTAATTCGATATTTCTGGCACCATAGTGAACAATTTCTGAGTGAGAGTGGCTTGACTCCTGAGCAATGCTTCCTGCATTGGCAATCCTTTCCTCAACGACGGCCTGCTTGCTAAAGTCGAACTTTTGATGACCCGTTAGAGTTTGTGCCTCTTGGTAATTGTTGGCACGCTCAATATCCTGAACGACAAAACTTCGAGGCAACACCTTAAGATTTTCGTATATCTTAACTTCTTGATCATAGACTAAACGAAAGTCTGAGCTGCCAATATTCTTTCTTATGAGGTGACTGGCACTTGGCATAATAAAATACTTCACTCCCAAAACAGAATAAAATTTCAATTGAGCTTGTATCTCTTTTTCCGCTTCTTGAGTCAATTTTTGAACATCAATAGGCATTTGATGAATTTGATGATCATAATTTTTCGATAAGCCAGTAAACCAGAGGGTATAACCATAGAAAGTTGGAGAACGTCGCAAAAAGTGATCTTTAAAATAGTGATAGGTTTCGATTGAAAGGCTTGAAACAAATCGTACATCGTAAAGCCCAAGTACACTCGCGAAATTCGGAAAAAGCACGCCACCCGCTCCAGCAACGCGAAAATGCCCCTCTTGTTCTTGGAGAAATTTAACATAAGGGGGTGGACTAAAAGGATCAGCTTGATCCGGAAGCCCGTGGGGTGCCATATAATCAATTCCACTGTAAGCAAAGACGACGATTGAAGTACCGAAAAGTGCCTTTTTCCATCTCTGTTTGCCACATTGCCAAACGACAATTAAGCCAATCAAAAAAGGGATGAGTTTCAAGTACAAAAATTCAGGAGGATATCCCTTGGGAATCACAAACCATAATTCGTTTAAAGCTAAGGCAATCAGCGCATAAAGTCCACCTTTTGAGTGACTCCAATACTTGAGGATAAACAAGGCAGCAACAAGGGTAAAAAAGGCGACGGCACAGCCCATGAATATAGCACTCGCAAAGTATTTTTGAGCCTCTAAGTCCTCAAACTGAATTAATATGGCAGATTTAAAGATAAGAAAAATTAACAACCCCCCAATAACGATGCTGGGTACTATCCAGATGATTTGGCTAGGTATTTTGTTAACAAGTCTATGAGATTCTACAGAGTCATTATTACGAAAGATTGAGGTGGTTATAACGATTGAGGTGATGGGTTTTCTTCGTTTCTTATTCCAGAGCATTTCTACTGCTAAGGCTGCCACAATCGCAAAACTAAACGTCCAGACGGGGCCAGCCCAACGTTGACTCCAAGTTTGATCAAAGAGAGGAAGGGCCCCAAGATATTTGAATGGAAAAATACCGATATTTTTAAGGACAATACAACTACCGATAGTGAAAAAGAAAATGAGATACTTCCACCAAGGTGATTTGATTTGGAAAAGAGCGAACATCATCAGCAATAGGGGTAAGATACCGATATACCCTCCCAAATAATCCCATATCCCATTTTCAGGGCCAAGCCGATGTTGAATGGGTAAATCAAAAAATGTCGGAATAAGGGTAGCAATTAGCCATTGCAATGGTGTAAAACCCTCTAACCATATATTCCTTGAGGGTTGATGCATGTGATAAGCCTGTTCCATATATTCTATAAACGGCAACAAGAGTGGTGCTGCTAATCCTAAGGCCAGTAATCCGGCTATCACAGAGACAAACAAAGGGCGACCAAGGTTGCGTCCATACAAATCAATAGAACGCATACCTAAATATAAGCCACCAAGTGCTAAAACATATAAGGCCACTTCAGGTTGTCCTGCCAAAAGAACCAAAGCCATCGCCATAGCCGCAAAGGCAATACTGCTTCCCGTTCCTTGTGCAACGAGTTTTTCCAAGGCAAACATCATAAACGGCAACATCATCGCAACGTTGGCCATCTGTTCCAAATTGATAAACCACACCAAGCTTCCAGAGAACATATAAAAAATGCCACCCAAAAAAGCGGGTAGAATGGAAAGCCTAAGGGCGATCAGGAATAAAAAGGTAAATAAACCGGCAAACCATAATCGTCCCAAGATAAAATAGTCCCACGTCCAAGTCGGACTGATGTTCTCCAAAATTTGGTAGGGAAAAAATACCCGCGAACTGTATTGGACAGCAAGTGGATCACCTGCGGCTTGATAGGGGTTCCAGATAGGTATTTCGCCTTGTCGATATAAATCTCCAACCAGACGATTAATGGGCCATTCGTAGTAAGCCGGTGTCGCGAGGTCGATATTGAAGGTGTTGATGGGTGTTCGACCTTGGTAGCTCCCAGAACCGACTTCTGTTGTAATCCCTTCAAGCTCAACTGAGTAATAGTGTACCGGTTGAAGAGTACGTCCAAGAAAAACAACAGGGAAATAGGCCATTATAATGATAAGAAGATAGGCTAGTGCTACCTTAATGTTTATCATCCGACTACTCTGCAACCATTCTCTTATATTAAGTTGAAATAGGTTTTTGTTCACTTTTTTATTCCGTTATTCCATTTCAAATACTGTGCATGGATCGTTTTCTAGCAGATAGCATCAGCAAAATGAGACAAATAAGACTAGACAGGCCCGCTAGTGCAAATCCAATTTGAAAACTCGCTGGCCAATAAG
>JAYQWI020000399.1:0-2775 GCA_035871815.2 Candidatus Parabeggiatoa communis | reverse complement strand
ATTGCTCATGATTTACACTGAACAAAAAAATCAGCGTTAATCATGACAAGAGGCAAAATCAGCGTTCTATAGATTTTCAGATAATTAATTTTCAAAATGTTAAAAAGGGGCCAATGTAGGGGCGAACCTACGTGTTCGCCCTGTTCTGGCCGGAAATTATTTTTCTGAAAATCTATATCTAAAAATGTAAATCAGGCCCTAATCAGCGCAATCAGCATTCTATCATCTATAATAATTATGAAAATTGAATCCATTTCACTCAAAAATTTTAAAACCTTTCAATCGGCTGAACTCAATCATATACCGCCAATGTGTGTTATCGTTGGTGCCAATGGCAGTGGTAAATCCACTTTATTTTCTGTGTTTAGTTTTTTAAAAGACGCAATGACGGATAATATACAAAAAGCCTTAAACAAACGAGGGGGCTTTAAAGAAGTTATCAGTCGTTGGAAAGCACACCAAGATATTGAATTTTGTCTTCAATTTCAGATGCCTATTGCAGACAAACCCAGATTAGTCACTTATCAATTACAAATCACGCTAAAGGATAAGCAACCGGTTATTAAACGAGAATGTCTTCGTTATGAGCGTGAACTTGACAATACGACTTTCTATTATCTTGATTTTAAATATGGAAAAGGCTATGCCTTAAGCCATGAAGAAAGCTTTCAGCCAAAATTAAAACCGGAAGAACACACTTTAGATTCAGCGGATATTCTAGCCCTTAAAGGTTTAGGGCAGTTTACGCGATTTGAAGCGGCCAATACTTTGCGGAAATTTATCGAAAATGGACACCTTTTTGATTTTGAGATTAATAAAGCGCGCCAAATACAACTGAATGATGAATATGCTGAACAATTGTCTAAAGAAGGTAATAACCTGTCTCTTGTGACTCAATTTCTCTATGAACAACACCCCAAGGTTTTTAAACAGATATTAACAAAACTCTCAACCTGTATGCCTAACATCCAAAATGTGGTGGCCAAAACCACGGAAGAAGGGCGTGTATTGCTGAAATTTCAGGACAGTGCTTTTAAGGATCCGTTTCTAGCGCGCTATGTTTCCGACGGCTCCCTCAAGATGTTTGCTTATTTGATTTTGTTAAGCGAGCCCTCGCCACATGCCCTCTTGTGTGTCGAAGAACCAGAACATCATCTCTATCCAAAACTATTATATGAACTGGTTGAAGAATTTAGGGTGTATTCGCTACGGGGTGGACAAGTATTCGTTTCAACACATTCCCCCGATTTTCTGAACGCCGTAGAATTAGATGAAATTTTTTGGTTAGTCAAAAAAGCGGGTTACACAACGATTCAACGAGCGAAAGACGTTGAAGTGGTTTCAAACCTTGTAAAAGGGGGAGACAAACCCGGATGGCTTTGGAAAAAAGGCCTATTCGCAGGTGTTGATCCAATATGAAAGCATTAGTCTTTTTGGTTGAAGAACTTTCAATGGAAGTGGTACTCAACGAACTTGTGCCTCGCCTATTAGAAGAAGAAGGGCTTTCCAATGAATTTTACCATCAAGTCATTTTTCACGAAGGCAAAAGTGATTTGATGCATTCCATTAAAGGCACCTTACAACATTGGGGCGTACCGCATTCTTACTTTATCATATTACATGACAAAGATTCTGCTGATTGTCTGATTCTTAAACAAAAAATAGCGGCTTTATGTCAGGAAGCTGGACACCCAAATACACTGATTCGCATTCCCTGTCATGAGCTAGAATCTTGGTTTTTGGGTGATTTGGCCGCGATTGATAAAGCTTATGGGACTCACTTACAGAATAAGCAAGATAAACGTAAATTTCGTGATCCTGATAAATTAGCTAATGCGAAAGAAGAATTGAAAAAATATATTCATCATTATCAGCAAATTTCAGGTGCGCGTGCCATTGCACAACAGATGTCTCTCATAGGCAATCGTTCTCACAGTTTTAATGTGTTTATCAGCGGGATTCGGAAATTGTTAAAAACTCTCTAAAAATCAGTGTAAATCATGACCAATCAGCGTCATCAGCGTTCTATCATAATTGATGCGTTCCATTCTATTAAAAAGTATAACGCAAAAGACGCAAGAGACGTTTCACAGATGAGCCTCTTTAGCGTCTTTAGCGCCTTTAGCGTCTTTAGCGTTAAGAACAATTTGCAAAATATCCAAAAGGAGATAATCTAAAATGACAAAGTCCTTATCGAAAACGAAATTGATTGGTCGTTATATTGTGAGTGATCCTAATATTTGTCATGGTAAACCGACATTTCGAGGAACACGCATATTTGTGGCTGATGTTTTAGAACAAGTCGCAAATGGGATGGTTTGGGAAAGTATTATTGAAGATTGGCATGGTAGCATCACTAAAGAAGCGATTGCTGAAGCAATACAATTAGCAACCCAAGCCTTTCTTGAACATGTGGATGAATATAGTTTGGAGTCATTAATTGAGTACAACTGATCAGGGGATTGAACGGATTGATGTGTTGGAAAATTTCCATTATTGTAGTACAGCGGATTTGCGGAATAAACGGATTGACTCAATGCGAGCAATAAACTAATCCGTTCAATCCGATAATCCGTTGTACTAAACATAATCCAATTGACACCAACAAACTCAAAAAAGCGACGGTATCAATACTGAGTACAACTGATCAGGGGATTGAACGGATTGATGTGTTGGAAAATTTCCATTATTGTAGTACAGCGGATTTGCGGAATAAACGGATTGACTCAATGCGAGCAATAAACTAATCCGTTTATTCCGATAATCCGTTGTACT
>JAYQWI020000398.1:0-3880 GCA_035871815.2 Candidatus Parabeggiatoa communis | reverse complement strand
TCAAAAGTTCAATCTCTGTGTCATCATAGCGAAATGTGACAGCATACGGATTGAGTTTAGTCAATTCTTCCAAATTGATGGGCGGTATTATATTTTGTTCTAATAATAGAGAAGTGAGTGTTTCTAAGTCATGAGTTCTGTGTAATTCAATTCCTTGCCGAATAATGACCGCTTTTAAGCATTTCTCAACCGCTTGTTGAGCATGAAAACAAACTGTTGAGTAGATGGATATCAGGTGCCTCTTTTAATACTCGAAATGCCTTAGCGTCTCGCTCAGCAAGACGAAAAAACCTTTGCGCCTCTTGACGTAATGCTTCTTGATGTAATTCTTCTTCACTGGGTTGCGTCATATACAGTACCTTACCTTCTTTGAGTGCATAATAGAGCGCAGAACTTGGAATTTTCCCCCGTTTATCGACTTCTTGTTGAGAATAAACCAATACATCTACGCCAATTCCAATATGACCAACGGCATGTCTGAGCTTAACCATTTCCATGCCTTTATTAATCAATTGCGGTTTGATGACTAAGAAATCTAAATCAGAATCATGGGTTGCTTCATTTCTGGCATAAGAACCAAACAAAATCACTTTACAAGGCTCAGCGACAGCCACTATATTTGAGACGGCTTGATTAATGGTTTCAGGGGACATCATTTTGGATTATTCCAGTTATCAGTTATCAGTTATCAGTTATCAGTTATCAGTAAATGATATTTCACCTATACGGGTTTAAAAAATATCACGCCAAGCTCGCTTTGCAAAGCCTTGTCCTTGGTGTGCTTTTTACGATCCGTGAGCCTTATTATTTATATAAGGACTTATGCTTAATCGTATAGGTTGTTATTTTTCAGATTAGATTAATTTGAGGTTTAAAAACGGCAACAAAATCATCGCTCGTTTATAATAGTCTCTTTAGCGACTTAAATAAAAATTCAGAGCGATACTTTAGCAGATAAGATTGAAAATGACCTAAACTCCATTTCACATTTCACGCTAAAGTTTCGCTAAGCGAAACTTTAGCGTGAAATGTGAAACTGATAACTGATAACTGATAACTGATAACTGAATCATGAAAACACTCTCCTCCTTGATAACAATATTGGCTCTCCTATTGAGTCAAACGGGATTCGCGACTGAATCCCGTATATCACTTACCGCCTCTGATGGTACGGGGCTTGAATTGCACAAGTTAGAAGCGCGTGTCGTATTGGACGGCTTTTTAGCGTTCACGGAACTGAAAATGGTTTTTTATAATCCGCAAAACCGTCAGCGTGAAGGCCGTTTTCAAATCATTTTGCCCGATAATGCTGCGATCAGTCGCTTTGCTATGAAAATCGCTGATCGGCTGCAAGAAGGCGAAGTGGTTGAAAAACAACTGGCCCGTCGTGCTTATGAAGACTTTTTGCATCGTCGTCAAGATCCCGCTTTGTTAGAAACAGACAGCGGTAACCGTTTTAATGCGCGGATTTTTCCCATTGCCCCCCAGTCTGAAAAATTACTCATATTGTCTTATTCTCAACGCTTGGTAGGTGAGAATAGCGAATATGTTTTGCCTCTCAAAGGGTTACCACAATTAAAACAATTGTCCATTCAACTCTTTTATGACAACGACAGTTTTAGTACGACTCAACTGGGCGAATTGACAGGTAGTCTGTCAAAACGTGAAATCCTCACCATTGACAAACGCGATTATCAACCGACTGTTGATTTGAGAATGCCCTATCAGCCTCAACTTCCCCCTTTTGAAAAAGGCAAGTTTGGGGGGATTGTGATGCAAAGCGAACAAATTGTGGCCGCTAGAATTATCCCTTTTACCGATACGGGCAATCAGGAAACCAAGCAAAGTTTTGATAATCTGATCTTGTTAATGGATACCTCTGCCTCGCAAGCACCCTATTTGTCAGACAGCCTGAAACGCCTTCAAACCCTTTTGCCCTCATTACAAATCGGAACACTGCGACTCTATACTTATGATCAAGAAGTCCAAGAAATTGGCACGGCCGACAATCTCAGCGCACAATCGGCCTTAATTGATCAAGTTCAACAACAGCAAGCCTTGGGCGCGTCGCGCTTAGATAGCGCCATTGCGGCCTTAAAAGCCTTAAAACTCAAAAAAGCGCGGCTACTGCTGATTTCAGATGCGGTTATCACCGCAGGTGAAACATCAGCCGCTCAATTGGCAGGGCAACTGAAAACCGTTGATGGGCTAGAAAGAGTCGATGTTTTAATCCCCTCTTATCACAGCGATAAGAAAATCGCACGTCACCTCGCTAAAGCCGGCCACTCTCCCGGTATCGTTGCCTCCCTCACACTTAGTGATGCTCAGATCAAGCGTAAACTAACCAGCCCCGTTTATGCTGATATCCCTATCAGCGTTTCAGGTTCAAATTGGTATTGGCCGGAAAAGGTTGAAGCCTTGCAAACCAATGAACCCCTGATTATCTTTGCAGAACGCCAAATAGCCTCTAACCAGTCGAAGGGGGTTAATATCCGTATTGGTGACAAAAACTTCCCTATTTCTAAAATGCCCCCTCATGCTTCAAAATCAAAAGGCATTTCTCTTTTACTCAAGCGCGAATGGGTACAGGCCCGTATTGACAAACTCCTCGCCTTGGAAGACAACAGTTCTGATCCTGACCAGAAAAATGCTTTTCATAATGAAATCATTAACCTATCGGTAAAAGAGCGGGTATTGTCGCCTTATACCTCGCTGCTGGTTTTGGAAACAGAAGACGACTATCGACGCTACAACATTGAACGCAAAGGTTTAGCGGATATTCTGACGATTGGGGTAGAGGGGATCAGTGTGATGAAACGCGCTGGTGTGGAAACACTGGCGCTTGCTCAAACAACAGTTGATGAAGAGTCAGACGATTTTGAACAAGTTGCTGATCGATTTTTTATTTGTCTCCTTGAAGAAAGGAAAGAGATAGCAGACTGTCTTCCTGACAGCAATGAAGCCTTTGTTGCGCGTCTCCAGAACGAACTCGAATTCGCGCCTGCTATTTCAGAAAATGATAGAAAGAATACTGAAGAGATTATCGCTTTGGTTCGTCAAGAAAAAACGGCAGAATTGCTTGAGTTGCTATCCAAGCTAATGTGGGCGCCACAGCCTCCAAGAATTCAGTTCAATGCTTTTTCTGGAGAGGTAACTGAAGAAATGCGTGATGATTTCTCCAGGAAAATGGAAATGGCAAGCGAAGGCGACATCCAATTCAGTACAGAGGCTTCCCCAAGAGAATCCGTTGAATTACGGGCTCGTTCTGCCCCTCTCGCCCGTTCTGCTGCTACCCATCTTCAGGAACAAGTGACAATGGGTGTCGATTCTTCTTATTCAGACGGAACCTCATGGAATGAAATGCCAGAAGAAACGGCTATCACTTCAAGCGACTTCTCATGGAACGATGAGCAGACAGTAGAGACTGCCACAATTGTAGACTCCACTGCTTCAATGACTGGGGTGATAGAGCCCCTTATAATTGAAATGTCAGAAGAGCCCTCTGTTGATAACACAAGTGAAGCCTCTCAGGAGACAACTCGTCATGATCGTCGTTTTCAAAGACAAATGATAAGAGACGAAGATGTGCCACCGGGTATGAGAATTGTTATTACGCCTTTTGGGGATCGCTTGGTACCTGACTCTGACGACACACCACGTTCAGAAGAAGAGGCAGAGGAATGGGTAGATTTACAAATCCAACCCATATCACCTCCTACCGCTGAAAGCACACCGGTTGTCGAACTTGTACTACCCCGCGTGAAAAAACAACTCATTTCACCCTGGATAGGCCGCTATGCCGAATTTCGTACCCTGCTTGATCAAGGCGATATCCAAGCCGCTGGCAAGCTTGCCCAAAAATGGCATCAAGACAACTTAT
>JAYQWI020000397.1:0-21255 GCA_035871815.2 Candidatus Parabeggiatoa communis | reverse complement strand
AAACTAAAGTTTGCACTCCGAGCTAGACAAATTTAAGAAGGTTGGTATCACTTTCAGATCAACCCATATATGAGCCGCCATTAACATGAATGACTTGTCCGGTGACAAAACCACTGGTTTCTTTGGCCAGATAAAGGCAGGCTTCTGCAATTTCTGCCACTCTTCCAATTCGACGTACAGGTAAGGTTTCGCTAAAGTGTTGATACCATTGTTCAAGATCAGGGTAATTTTCAGTGATACGAGTCGTGTCTGTTACGCCCGGTGCGACTGTATTTGCGGTAATGCCATGACAGCCTAATTCATAGGCCAGTCCTCTTGTTAAACCGTGTAAACCCAGTTTGGCTGTGATATTGTGAACACGCTTGTTTTCGCCACAAAAGGCATCGTCTCCGGATATCTGGATGAGTCGTCCCCATTTTTGAACCATCATGTGTGGCACGACAGCGTGTGCCAGATAAAAAGCGGCATTCAGGTTAGTATTCAATACGTTCTGCCAGTCTTCCACAGATATATCCAAAAAGGCTTGTTTTGGTCGAATTGAAACATTGGAAACGGTAATATCGACTTTGCCAAATGCTTTGACTGTCTTATCGACCATGGAGTGTACAGCAGCTGGAACGCTGACATCGGCCATAACCGCCATAGCTTGCCCGCCCAATTGACGGGCTTCCTCAACAACGGCGTTGAGTGCTTCTTGATTACGATGTCCATTCACGACGACATTGGCACCATTGGCAGCAAATAACAAAGCGATTGCTTTTCCAATATTTTGCCCGGAACCTGTAACTATTGCTGTTCTACCATTTAAGGGTTTGTTTGGATTTGTCATTGTTATATATGAATAGATTTCAATGGTGGGCAACACGTTACCCACCCTACATTGATTTCAATGGTGGGCAACATAAATTTAGATCATTGACAAATGATGTTCGCCGTTTTTAATGGCTTTTATACACACTGCAATACGCCGTACGGCCTCTTCTACTTCACTGACATTACCCGTAAAATTAACGCGCAAGAAGCTTGGATCATTTTGGGTAAAGTCTATACCCGGTGCAACAGCAACGGCATACTCTTTGGCCAGCAACTGCGCCACTGTCATCGAGTCTGCACAGCCATCAAGATCGAGCATCCCGTAAAAACCCGCACGCGGCTCGGTGACAAGCTGAATTTCATAACGTTCGCAAACACTGAGAAAAGCATCACGAGAATGGCGAATGTATGCGCGATGGGCATCTAACACAGAATGAGCATTATCGAATAGCCTATCAGCCAGAATCTGCGCGGTATTGCTCGTACTGGGATTTAGCGTTACCTTCAAACTTTGAGCCGCATTAAGATAAGGTGATGGCACAATCAAAAAGCCAACACGGAATCCGGGTACCGCAAATGACTTTGATAAAGCATTAACAATGAAATGTTCACCCAGCAATTCAACGGCACTTGGGGCACCCGATTCTGAAAAAGTCAAGGCTTGGTAGACTTCGTCAAAAATCACTGGAACACCATAAGAGGTGATGGCTTCAAGTGTTTCAAGGCCAGTTATATTTCCACAGGGGTTGCCCGGCGAATTCACTAAAATGGCGACTGTTTTTTCGGAGACTAATGGTGCAAGACGCTTGAGATCAAAGTTGAAGTTTTGATCAAGCGGGGCTGCAATAGGGCGACCACCAAACATTTCAATGATTCTGGAATACACTGAATATCTAATGGCGGGAATGATCACTTCGCAGCCGGGTGTTACGAGTATCCCAAGTGCTAAAACCAATGCCCCTGTCGCACCGTCAGTTATACAAATACGTGCCGTGGGTATTTCGACTTCCAAAGCCGAAGCGTAGAAGTGACTTATTTTTTCTCTGAGCTGTTTTCTGCCCAGTATATCACTATAGCCACGTACTGCACTTACTTCTTCTGAAGTCAATGAAAGATTTACGTATTCATGGATAGGAAAGTCAGATTCACCGTAGGCAACCGCGATAGGTTGTAAGTCGGTTCTGTTTTTGCTTTGCTGTAGTAAGGCCGTAATCTGATCGATACCCGTTAAAGCTATCATCGATTTTTTTTGCATATCAAAAATCATTCAGTTGAGGGTATTGTTGGATGCGTTCTGCATTTCCAGTTTTTCGGGTAACTCATCAGGATAAAGCCATGTTTGCATATTGCGTGCAATACTTAAGACTTTGCTTACATTTTCCTCATTGGGTTCTAATCCGATTTCTTGAAGGGCAAACTGGGCATTCGCCCTGCCACTCGTTGGCCCTACTAACAATGTTTGCCGTTGTCCCAAAAGACTTGCTGGTACTGATGAAAAGACTAAATCTTCAAACTGGGTACCCAATATCCGCGCTTTGAGGATTGCGGCGGCGTGTGTACCGGTACAAGTGGCAAAGGCCTGTTTGCCAACTAATGGGGCATGACTAGGGATATCCGTGCTGGTTAATTCTGCTAACCGTTTGCAATAGGGCACAAGTTGCGATAGCTTAAAGTGTTGATTACCATGAGAATGAAGATAAAAAATAAACTGTTCGAGTGGTGTATTGCCGGTTCTCTCTCCTAATCCTAAGAATGTGCCACTGATGCCATCAGCACTGGCTTCGGCAGCAGCGATAGCATTGGCTAAACTGAGACCGCGATCATTGTGACCATGCCACCAAATTTCTGCATCTTGATGCGAATCTGCAATGACACTGCGGACAAAATTCACCAGACGAGTGGTGCCAGCCGGTGTCGTTTCACCCACGGTATCACAGATTGTGAGAATTTCAGCGCCTACAGAGAGAGCAGTATCAATAATCTGCCGCAGATCATCGGGTGGTGTGCGGGTTGCATCTTCTATAGAAATAGCAAAGCGTGTTCCTTGTTGACGTAAAAAATGACCCGAAGTTTGAATCATTTGTATCATTCGCTCACTATCCCACTTTTCTATATAGCGTCGGAGTGGGCTGGAAGCGATAAAAAAATCAGCCCAGACTTCAATAGGCGATTGGCGATTGAGGACTACGATAGGTTCTAAATCTTGGATAGAGGCACGAGCCAGTAATCTTGGCGTGATCGGAAGTGCTTCCAAAACAATATGTTCGATGAGTTGCTGGCAATTTTCAAATTCCAATTGCGAACTGGCCGGGAATCCTAACATAATTGTCTGCGTTCCAAGCGCACTTGATAAGTTCAGCAGTTCTTTCTTTTCGGCAATAGCCGGTTTTCGTACAAACGCCCCTTGCAAGCCATCTCGGAGCGAATCGTCTTCAATTCGTACTGAACTCAGATTGGTAGATGATTTGGGATTCCAAGTGTATAGGTATTGACTAATATCGTTACTCATATTGATCCGTGCTTTTATAAAATGACAGACATCAGTCCGTGATAAATCCAGCTAAAACTGATTTTGCGGCAACATACGGTGATGCGAGATAGACACTAGACTTAGGGTTGCCCATTCTACCTTTGAAGTTTCGATTGGTTGTGGATAAACAAACTTCCTCATCGCCAAGTATCCCAGAGTGTACACCATCGCAGGCTTTACATCCCGGCGATTCAAGCACGGCCCCGGCATCCATCAGGGTTTCTATTATGCCGCTACGAAGTAATTCTCGATAGACTCGCATTGTCGCGGGGATAATCATCAGTGTGACATCCTCTGCGATCTGCTTTCCAGCCAGTTCTTGAGCAACGATTTGAATATCAATCAGTTTGCCACCGGTGCAAGAACCGACATAGACTTGGTTCACGGCGATATGTTTTTGCTTGATTTCACTGATCGAACAGACATTATCAGGGCTGTGGGGCAATGCCACCATCGGTTCAAATTTTTCGGCGCGGTAATGCAGCCGATTCACATATTCAAATTTTGGATCAGTGGAGACGGGTTCAAATGGCTCAGATGTGATCGAGTTCAGATAGTCTGCTACACGATCTGAAAGTGCCATAATCGCGTTAGTGGCACCGGCTTCAATCGTCATGTTGCAGAGCGTCATGCGTTCTTCTATATCCATATTATCAATGGTGGAACCAGTAAACTCAATCGTTTTTCCTGAAGCACCAGCTAAACCTAGATCACCGAGAATATGAAGGATAACATCTTTAGCCATGATATTTGGACGGATATGCCCGTCGATTCGGATTTCAATGATTTCTGGCACTTGAAACCAAAGCTCTCCTGTATAAAAGGCATTCAGGATATCAACAATGCCTACCCCACAACCGAATGCATTAAATGCCCCATAAGTCGTGCTGTGGGAATCGTTACCGATAATCACCTTACCTGGCAAAGCCAAACCTCGTTCACAGATAACCGTATGACAAACGCCGTAATCAGGGCCATAAAGAAATGTTTTTTCGATGCTCTGCTCTTTTGCAAATTGCTCAACGGCTTTGGCGAAATGGCGCGTTGCCACATCCTTTGCGGGCACCATGTGATCTTGAAAAAGCGCAATACGTGAGGGCTCCCAAACCTTTGCGTTATCGCCAAATTCTTGATAAAAAAGCTCACGTAGCATATGTGTCGCTGCATCATGGGCAAAGCAGAGATCGATACGCGCTTCAATAATTTCGCCCGATTTGACTTCTGACTTGCCCGAAGCTTGAGCAAGAATTTTATGCGTCATACTTTGAGGTGTCACTGTTGTCTATTCTCCATTCGTTGCCGAGTATAATGAGTCAGTCCCCCCGCTTTGATAATTTCTAAAACAGGCCCAAAATCAGGTATCTTGTAACGCTGCCCCTCTATTGAAAAAAAACCCGCTTCCAAATCAACGACGACTGGCTTTCCGATAATGGATTGATCGAAGGGGTGATCAGAGATGATCGGCAAGATAATGCCCATGTTGATGCAATTCCGATAGAAGATGGTGGCAAATGATTTAGCGATAATGACTTCACAACCGGCATAATGTAGTCCTAATGGCGCGGTTTCTCTACTTGAGCCTACACCAAACTCACGTCCTGCAACAATGACTTTATAAGGAGATTTCCCCGTTTCAGGATCAACGAAGGGCGGCTCAGAATCATAATCAATAAGAGAGTAACGAGCCAGTTCATCAGGCCCTTGATAGGGCTCAAAACGTCCTGGAGCTATCACATCCGTATTGACAAAATCTCCACAATAAAAAGCGAGTCCTTCAATAGCTTGTTTCATAAAAATGGGGTTCCTATAGAGCTTCAGTAGGCGAACACGCAGGTTCGCTCAGACGGGCGTAGGGTAGGGGCAGAGCGACTGCCCTTTGGCTCTCGTTTAACACTTTGGGATTGCCTGGGAACTGGACAGTTAAAAGTTCCAAAAAACCCCCTTAAACCTTAAATAGAAAGACTTAATATATGAGAGGGACATAAAAAATAATCTTTTTTTGATTTGGGTGCAGTCACTTTACTACGACATAAAAATTGAGAAATTATGGACATATAAACGTTCATAAAAATCACAAATTCGTGCAAAATATTTCCTTTAAAGATATAATTTAAAATTCAAACATTTTAATCCAATCCTCCAGTGAGAAAAACACATGATACCCATTTCGTTTTCTAAATCCATTGAGCCTCTTGCAAAACTCATCAAAAACGATTTTTTTTTTAGCTTATTAAATAATACATATTATTTATATAAAAAAATAACAATAAAATATAAATTAAGCAAGTAATCAAAAAAGAAAGAAGGACATTTTAAAATGAACCAACTATACTTAGCATTGTCATAAGATCGGGATTACTTTTACAGACACAGCCAACAGCTTTCAGCAGTTGTCTAAAAGCTCAAGTCAGGTGGTGGTGACTAACAGCAAAAGCGCAAATTATAACGGTGGACAGTATAATTAATAAATATAAATAAGGGGCACAAGAGTTATAAAATGAGTTTGACTATTGATTTTAAACCATAATACTCAATGATCACGTTTTCCGATTCTGCTATATAACTACAAGGATTGTTTATAATAAAGGATTAGATTGTGCCAAGCTCAAATAAACAACAAAATAAATGAGGGTGAAACTGATGAGTTCATCAAATGCCTGGTACTTATCCGCATCGAATAAACAATCCTTGTCGTTATAGAACGAGATGGAAAAAACGTGATCATCGAGTAATATCAATTGAGATGCAATTCGTTTAGCACCAAAATGCGTTGTACTTTCTTTTACAGGAGATAAAAATGAGATCTCTTTTTAAGCAGAGTCAAGCCGTTAATGAGGTTAGTCTAGATTTACCTCAAAAATCCCCTCCCCAATCGCCGACAACGATGTCTACGGCCGAATTGATTTCGGTTGGCAATGATGTTGTGATGAAAAACGTTGGTGATTCTGCGCCTATTTTAGTGGCCGCTAATGGCACAGATGATTTCATAACGGATTCTAAACTAGAAGCCATTGGCATCATTACTGTTGCAATCGAAGGCCCTGTGACGGCTGTAGGCAGGGATGGCACAACCCGTACCCTTAATAATGGTGATTCAGTTTATCTGCATGATACGATTGCGACAACGGCACAAAGTTATGTCAAAATCACTTTGAATGATGGTACGGTGTTTCAACTTGGGCCGGATTCGCGTGCTAGGATGGATAAATACGCTTATGAGCCTGAAGATGAATTTATAGATGAGTTTGAAACTTATGTTTATTCTGGCTCTTTTCGTTATGTCAGCGGTAAAATCAGCGGTGATAATCAAGGGCAACATACCGTCATTAAAACGCCTTCGGCGCAGATTGGCATTCGTGGCAGTGAAATTGATGCTCGGGTTGATGATGAGGGTTCTACCACGGTTTTACATTTGTCAGGTTTAGTCACGATTACCTCACGACTTCATTTTAAAGAAGTCATGGTTTATGAGCGTGGCACGTCGGTGTATATTCCTAACGATAAAACCTCTCACAGTCTTGAGTTGTTGACTGAAGAACACATTGAACTCAGAAATCAACATTGGCAGGTGTTTGATCGTGTTCAGTCTATTGATGAAAATTTGCCTGAACCAGGTGGAGAACAAAACACTTATTCGATTCAATCAACCTCTCAGAAGGCCGATCAAAAAATCCCTTCCGATTCTGACGAGGATATTGGGGCACATAATCCATTTTCTCCTGCTAAAACAGATGTCCATAATGACGAATCGGTTGATGAACTGCTTTCGGAACACGAGGCGCATGAGAATCGTCAAGCCATCAAAAATCAAGCTGGCCATGAGCGTTATCAAGAAAGCAAAATGGAGGATAAGCAACAGATAGGGCATGAGAGGCAGGAATCTGAGAAAGAGCATGTTACAGACGATTCCAATGGTGTACTACCGCACGATAACGATACCTTGCAACCTGATCTGGGCCCGTCAACGGATGGTGACACTTCTTCAAGTGATGAGGATGAAGACGGCGCGTCAACGGATGAGGATGAAGACAGTTCAGCAACGGATGAAGACGGCGCTTCAACGGATGAAGAGGGGGATTCAACGGATGAAGACGGCGCTTCAACGGATGATGACGGTACATCGACTGATGAAAACACTGATGACAAGGTTTTAGAGCTGACGTTGCACGAAGATCAATCGCATATTTTTCAATTGCCGGCAGAAGCGGGAGACATAACGCAGTTAATTCAGCCGACACGGGGTGAAGTCGTTGATAATCTTGAGGGTAGTTTAACTTATACACCTGCAGCTCATTTCAATGGAGAAGACCGTTTTAGTTATATTCTGAATGGCACGATCCCGGTTGTTGTCAACTTGACTCTTCTGCCTGTCAATGATTCGCCTGTGGCTCAAGATGATATCGCTTCTATCCAAGAAGATCGTTCTTTGTTGTTACCTGCGGAAATGTTGTTGAAGAATGATGAGGATGTTGATGAAGGCGATAAGCTCTCTCTAGTCAGTGTGCAAGAAAATGAGCTAACCCAGGGCACTGTTTTTCAGAATGATGAGGGCGATGTGGTGTATTTGCCCAACCCGAACTTTTATGGGCAAGCTTTTGTGACTTATATTTTACAAGATAGCCAAGGTGTACGTGATACGGCGCAGCTCACCATCGATGTTCTGCCGGTCAATGATGCACCTATGGTGGCCAACGATTTTGTAGCTTTTAACTCTGGCGAGGGATTCACACTTTCGACGGCCTCATTACTGGCAAATGATCGGGATGTTGAAAATGATATTCTGAATGTTATCAAGGTGTTTGATCCCAAAGGCGGTACTGTTAGCTTGACTGATGAACAGATCACTTTTATTCCAAATCCCGATTTTACCCCTGCTGGATTTAATTATAGTGTGAGCGATGGTAACGATATCAGTACGGGTCAAGTCATTATCAATCGCAACACCGTTGCGCCGGTTGCCGAAAACGATGGGCCCTTTGATATGGCTAACCAACACAGCATTCTCATCCCAGTAGCCGACTTATTAAAGAATGATCATGATCCTGATGGTGATGTGTTGCGCGTGATTGAAATCACGAATAGCTTGAATGGGGAGGCAAAACGAGATGCGAATGGTGATGTGCTGTTTACCAAAGGCCCCACATTTGAAGGCGAAGGCGGGTTTGAATATCAAATCAGTGATGGGCAAGGGGGGTTTGATACTGCGCGTGTCACTGTGATCGGCGAGGTGGCTAATCAGTCGCCCATTGCTCAAGAGGATGGGCCCTTTGATCTGGGTAACCGTGACAGTATCACTATCAAAGCGGCTGATTTGTTAAAGAATGATCGTGATCCGGATGGTGAGCCGTTGCGCGTGATTGACATCACGAATAGCCAGAATGGAGAGGCAAAACAGGATGAGCAGGGCGATGTGGTATTTACGAGAGGGCCTTATTTTGAAGGGGAAGGTGAATTTGAATATCAAATCAGTGATGGGCAAGGGGGGTTTGATACTGCGCGTGTCACTGTGATCGGCGAGGTGGCTAATCAGCCGCCCATTGCTCAAGAAGATGGCCCCTTTGATCTCGGTAACCGTGACAGTATTATTATTAAAGCGACTGATCTGTTAAACAATGATCGTGATCCGGAGGCCTCCCCGCTGCGCGTGATTGAAATCACGAATAGCCAGAATGGAGAAGCAAAACGAGATGCGAATGGTGATGTGGTGTTTACCAAAGGCCCCACATTTGATGGGCAAGGTGAATTTGAATATCAAATCAGTGATGGGCAAGGGGGGTTTGATACTGCGCGTGTCACTGTGATTGGCAATTTGCCTCCGATAGCGAATGATGATGGGCCACAAACTGTGCTTAAAAATCAATTCGTCGTCTTATCTTTTGAATCGTTGTTGGCTAATGATGCCGATCCCAATCCGGGCGATCTCTTTATTCTGACGGAGGTTAAAAACCCTGTCAATGGTGATGTTAAAATTGTCGGTACAAATAATATCATATTTACACCCGCGCCCGATTTTACCGGCGATGCCCGTTTTGAATATGTGATCACAGATAACCAAGGTGCCAGTGCGACGGCCATTTATCAAATGAATGTGATCAATACGCCTCCCCTAGCCCGTTCAGATAGTTTGATTACCTTAGCAGACACAGCACTGCCCATTCCCGCTGACTTACTCTTATCCAATGACTTTGATGCGGATGGTGATCAATTAGTTGTGATTGGAGTGAATGCGCCTGACAAAGGCACGATCAATCCCGTTGAAAGTGACTGGCTTTTTACCCCGGCTATTGGTTTTAAGGGCGATATTCAATTTGAGTATACGATTAAAGACACCAGTAATGCAGTAGCAACTGCTACCGTGACGGTTACCGTGACAGATAGGCCACTGATTGCCCGTGATGATCCCAGCCCTGATCAAGTCCCCATCATCACCCCTAAAAACACAGAGGCACTGATTTTAGCCGCAAACGTGTTGTCAAATGACGACGGTGAAGCTCTGACGATCACAGCCGTGGATAATGCTAACAATGCTCGCGTTGAATTAGACGTGAAGGGCGATATCACATTCACACCCAATCTGGATTTTACCGGTAACGCGACTTTTGACTATACTCTTACCGATGCAGACGGCAACACCGATCAAGCCACTGTGACTGTTATCGTCGAAAATAGGCCACCAGTGGCTAATGCAGATAGTGCGACGACCTTTGAAAATGTCGTGCTGACAATACCCGTGGCCGATTTATTGGCGAATGATAGCGATCCCGATCTCTATGAGGTGTTAACGGTAACGGCCCTGAACAATGCCAGCAATGGTAGCGTTGAACTCAATGACAAGGGCACGGTTGAACTTGAAGACGACGAAGTCGTCTTTACACCAGGCCCGGATTTTACTGGTGAAGCCCGTTTTGAATACACGATAGCCGATAGCAGCGCGGCCACGGCGACAAGCACTGTCGCCGTCACTGTGAAGGCCAATCTTCCCCCCATCATCACGTTGCCAAATGGCTCAACACCACTGGTTTACAATACACTCGGAAAGCAACCGCAAGCCATCGATCCGAATGCCACGGTTACTGATGAAGATTCCCCTGATTTAGACAGTGGCAGGCTTGAAGTGGTTATCGCTAAAAACCGCACCGCCAACGATACATTGGAAATTCAAAACCTAGGGCCGATCACCGTTTCCAGCAACACTGGTGGTATCATTTCATTTAATAGCACCCCCATTGGTCATTTTTTTATCAATTTGATTAGCGGGGCATTAGTAGCCAACCTGAATACGGCGGCCACACCTGAGAGTACGACGGCCCTCTTACAAGCTATAACCTATAAAAATACCTCACCCACATCCTCAACCGAACCCCGCATAATTGAAATGAGCCTCACTGACGGCGACGGTGGAACAAGCGAGGTTGTCAGTCGAGAAATTGAAGTCATCATGACTAATGTTTCACCCAAAGCGACAGACGAAACCATTTCAAGGCCTTTTAATAGTTATACGACTATTTCACTTTCTGAGTTATTGGCGAATGATAGCGATGCCAATCCTGCTGATATCCTCAGTATTTCTGAATTAAGTAATTTAAGTGAAGGCCTCGAGGCTAAAATCCAAGGCAATGAAGTACAATTATTTATTGATGCACTGATCAGCGCCAATTTTGAAGAGGCCCGTTTTGATTACACCCTCAACGACGGTAAGGGAGGCGAAGATATTGGCAGCGTCTTCATCAAACCTAGCAATGTGATACCCGGCACCGCCGGCGACGATAACCTAGAAGGCACTGATAACTTAGATATTATCCTTGGGAAAGCGGGTAATGACACTTTTGAGCCCAGTGTCGGGCCTGATATTTTATTAGGGGGAGAGGACGACGATTTATTTTTATTTGATCCTAACACCGCCACAGGTATACATATCAATGGCGGTAATGGCACTGACACCCTTAGTCTCAGTACAACAGAAAATCAAATCCTCAATCTCCTACAAAACGGCACCTTGCCAGAAGCTCAAAAATTTAACTTGCAAGGCATAGAAAAAATTGATATGAATACCCATTCAGACGGGAATAATCAAATTCGTCTCAGTATTAACGATGTGCTAGAAATATCCGACACTAACCGTTTAATGATTGAGGGGGATGCCACTAGCCTAGTCAATTCTACAGGGCAAGGTTGGCGCTTTGAAGGCATTGATTCAACGGGCTTATACAACCGCTACGCCAGCGGCGAAGCCGAATTATTAATCAGTGTAGACATCGCCAGTCAGTTTATTTCTTAAAAATGGCCTCAAACTAAAGTTTGAACGGAAATTCATTAAAAATAGCCTAAAACTAAAGTTTGAACTCAATTCTATGTTTACGTTCCAACTTTAGTTTGCACACATAAGAAAGAATCACAATTATGAAAACACGCTTCATCATTCTACTTTTTTTTACGCTACCCGGATATCTCCACGCCGACACCTTGACAGAGGTGATTCAACATACCTTGGAAACCAATCCTGAAGTCTTGATTAGCATCAACACTCGTCGTGCAGCCGATCAAGAATTCAAGCAAGCACAAAGCGGTTATTGGCCAACCATAGAACTCCGAGGGGGTTACGGGCGTGAAAACAGCGATAACGCAACCACCCGCAACAGCACCGGCGGCGATATCAACTTGACTCGTCAAGAAATGGGCATCAGCCTCTCACAAATGCTATTTGATGGCTTTAGCGTCAAACATGGTGTTGCACGGCAAAATTCGCTCGTCAATTCAGCCGCTTACAAAGTGCAAAATACCCGTGAAAATATCGCCTTGATTACCGCAGAAGTTTATTTGGAAATACTGCGCCGTTGGGAATTGCTAGAACTGAGCAAAAACAACGTGGTTATTCACCAGAAAACGCTCCAACAAATCCGCACCTTGGTTAAAGGCGGGGCGGGACGCAAGGCCGATGTCAAACAAAGTACGAGCCGCCTGGCTTTAGCTAAATCCAGTCTAGTGAATGCCGACGGTAATCTCCGCAATGCCGAAATCAATTATCAGCGTATTACGGGTGAATTACCTAAATCGCCTAAAACCTTGAGCATTCCCCCGCGCGCGCCCCTAGAAGCCGCTTTGCCCCAAAACGTCAACACAGCACTTGATATCGCCTTGAACAAGCATCCCTCTTTACAGGTTGTCAAGGCAGAACTGGAAGCCGCCTTTTCCTCAAACCGCCAAGCAAAATCCAATTTTTTACCCCGCATGTTTTTGGAATTGGATGCCACTGATAATAAAAATTTGGATGGCGTGGCAGGCGATAATGACGATATGAGCGCCATGTTAACGATGCGCTACAACCTCTTTCGAGGCGGAGCCGATAAAGCCCGTAGTCAAGAAACGGCCGAACGGATAAGTGTGGCTAAAGAAGAAACACGGCGGATACGGCGGATTATTGAAGAAAAAGTTCAACTGTCTTGGAACAGTTTAAGAACGATACGCGCTCGCTTAGACTATCTCAAAATGCATCTCGAATCGACAGAAGATGTTCTGCAATCTTACAAAGAGCAATTTAAACTTGGGCAACGTAGCTTGTTAGACGTGCTTGACTCCGAAAACGAACTGTTCAACGCCCGCGCCTCATTAGTCTCCGCGCAATATAACGAAATATTAAGTATTTTCAGGGTGTTAGAAAGTAGTGGCCTACTACTTGAGACGCTAGGTATTGAACGGGCTAATGAATCTCAAGTCAATTATTGATTTGACAGATGCGATTTTGCCACGGAAAAACACGGAAAAAACGGAAAAAATTCCGTGATTTCCGTGTCATTCCGTGGCTATTTAAGGATAATATTCTTGGACAAGCGCAAGCACTTCCTTCTCATAGATGAGCTTGGCTATTTCAAGATTTTTGGGGTTCCCACTTGCGATTAAATCGGCATAAATTAATAAAGGTGGCACCATGTTGGAAGACGGCAGTTTATCATCAAATCCCCAAAATGTATCCAGAATTTCTATGTTTCCATCCGGTGCATTACGCAACTGATATTGATGTAAAAACTCGTTAAGGGGTTGTTTGATATAAATCGTCACTAAACTCGGTTCCAAATCGGGCAAAAATCGTCTTGCCGCGACTTCACCACTCCAGTAGAAATTCGCCTTGGGCTCAACGTGTTCCCACCACTTGTTAGAACTCGGCTCGATAGACTCATAACGACTAATGAGGAGCTTTGGCCTCAATTGCTCAGGATAAACCATAATCCATTTATCGAGTAATTCCTTTTTTTGAACCAATTGACGTCCTTGATTTTTAATCTCAATCAGATGACCAATCTGCTTTAAATCATGTACCACAGAACTGACACTACCAAGTGCGACATTGGCCGCCATGGAGATATTGCGAAACGACGCTTTTTCCAGCCCCGGATTACAAAGCAGCGCAAAAATGACGCGCAGCCCTGCCGTTTTGAATGGGCGCTTTAAAGGGAGTTGGGTCGAAGTCTGTTTCAACTTGCCACCTTTGACATAGACAAAAAAATCACCCTCATTAAGGTAGGCATTACCCGCCGTATCAAGAAACGGTATATTCAAACCTTTTATATGTTCCGACATTTGAGGCGTGATGTAGCGTGCTACCAATATCTCTTTAGAAACGGCACTTTTTTCAGTCGTTGAATCAAGTGCCGTCATGGTGAGTGCCGCCTTAGTCAAATTCAGCTTAATATTAGCCCGAAATGCATATTTTACATTTTTATGGCTAATACTGATTATGTTTTCAGTTTCAGAATCAGGCAAAATAACAGCGGGAAGTCCAGTACTCCTTTGAAAGGCTTCAAGTGCTTGTTCAAGCACTTCGCGTTGTTGATTGTAATTTTTCATTTATAGACAGAAACGCTTACTTTATGACGGGCGTTCATTATAATGGATTGCAACAATATGAACAACTAAAAAAAATGAACATTCTTTGCAGCAAGTTTTTGCGCGCAAAAACTTGCCGCCTCGAATTGGTATTGGCGCTTGGATAATCCCTCCAAACCAATCTAGGTACTCAAATAATAATTATAAATTATCAATTATCAATTATCAATTATTATCAATTCCATGCAAAAATTTTTGCGCGTAAAAATTTTTTACTCATTACAATTCACACAGGCATTCTTTGTCCTTCGCTTCGCTATATCAATTTTTGTCTACAAAAACGACTATAGCGAACACTATTAACAATGATTACACGCAGGGCTATCTAAATAGGCTTACACCCACAGTCAATCCCCCTGCATTATTTGCCTAAAACCATAACAATTCATGCCTGTTCTTGACAACAATATAGTTGTGGGATTGCAGGGCAATATGACAAAGCCGTTGAAAGAAGAAAATGAAGTGCCCTTTTAAAGGAAAAAAATAGAGCGTACCAATATGCAATCAGATAAATCTAAAATATTAGTTGTTGATGACTCCAAAGCAAATTTAACCTTCTTAAACCAGGTATTGGAAAAAAATTTTGAAGTCTTATTAGCACAAACGGGTAGGCAAGCACTCATAACCGCCCAACAATCGCCACCCGATTTGATTTTATTGGATATCACCATGCCAGACTGGGATGGTTATGAAACCTGTCAGCGCCTCAAACAAGAAGTCAATTTGGCGAATATTCCGGTTTTATTTCTATCGAGTCTGGATAGTGCCAAACATAAACTACGGGGATTTGAAGTCGGTGGTGTTGATTACGTCAGCACACCGTTTCAAGAACAAGAATTACTGGCACGAGTCAATACCCACATTGAACTCTATCGTCTTCGCCAAAACTTAGAAACGGCAAAAGAGGAAGCAGAAGCGGCTAACCAGGCCAAAAGTCAGTTTTTAGCCAATATGAGTCATGAATTGCGTACACCCATGAATGCCATTATTGGTTATAGCGAAATGCTGAAAGAAGACGCTGAAGAGCTCGACATGTCCGATTTTGTAGCCGATCTCGACAAAATTGGTGTAGCTGGCAAGCACTTATTAAGTTTGATTAACAGTGTACTCGATCTGTCCAAAATTGAATCAGGCAAAATGGAACTCTATTTGGAAACTTTCAATCTCGAAAGCTTGCTCTATGAAATTGATAACACCATTCAACCCCTTATCGAAAATAAATACAATACATTTCAATTACGCATTTTAAATTCGCTTGGAGAGATTTATGCTGATTTGACAAAAACGAATCAAATTGTATTGAATCTGTTGAGTAATGCTGCCAAATTCACCGAACAAGGTACGATTCGTCTGGAAGTGAAACGTAAACTAAAAAATGAGAAAGAATGGATTTACTTTCGCATCACTGATGACGGTATTGGGATGACACCAGAACAGCAAAAAAAGCTGTTTAAATCCTTTACCCAAGTGGATGCGTCCACAACTCGCCGCTTTGGTGGCACAGGCTTAGGGCTTGCCATTACCAAAACCTTTGTCGAAATGATGGGAGGTTCTATCAGTGTCAGTAGCACTTTTGGGAAAGGTAGCACATTCACAGTACATTTACCGACATCTGTCCATCTTGAAGACTCATACCAGAAACCGGGAAAAACGCACACCTTTAAAGAAGACAATCAAGGCTTTATTTTAATTATTGATGATGATCCCGATGTGTGTCGGTGGCTAAAAACTTACCTGAGTGATTTTGGCTATTCGGTAGCAGAGGCCACCAACGGTATTGAAGGTATCAAACTCGCCAAAAAACTGCGTCCCGATGCCATTCTCCTTGATGTGATGATGCCTGACATGAATGGTTGGGAAGTTCTGACAATCCTGAAAAATAATACCTTATTGGCAGATACGCCCGTGATAATGACTTCAATTGAAGAGAATTGCAAGACCGGTATTGCTCTGCTTGGCGCAACCGATTTTCTGCCTAAACCTTTAAATTTTCCTCAATTGGCTGGAATATTAGAGAAATACGACATTGGGGGCCCGGCGAACAATCTCATCATGGTTGTGGAAGATGATGAAACACTGCGCGAGATTACCGCTGAAGTGCTTAAAAAAGAAGGCTTGCGCGTATTTAAAGCTGAAAATGGACAAGTTGCACTAGATCACATAGCCTATCAAAAACCGGTTTTAATTTTACTTGACTTATACATGCCAGAAATGGATGGTTTTGAATTTTTAACCCATTTACGCCAAAACGAGGCATGGCGTTCGATTCCCGTTATTGTCCTCACTTCTGCCATTCTCAGTGCTGAAGATCAAGCCCGTTTGCATGGCTATGTTGAAACCATCTTTCAAAAACAAACGAATAATAGTGATGAATTACTGAGCCATATTCATCAGATGATCAGTCAATCTCCACCGGTTCACATTGAAGCCCCCCAAAACCAAACCGTGTTTACAAAGCCACTGCTTGAAAAAATAAAACGGGCTGCACAATTAAAAAAATGATTAGGCCACTCCCAAAAATTTATCACTAATAGGGCCGCAATTGTAATAGGCGATAAATCGCCTACTACAAAGCTTTTAAGGCTATTGGGTGGGAAATTTGTCTCAAAGATATTTCGCCATAAATTGTTTGGTTATATCACTGAGCCGCTTATCTAATATTTTAAAAACCCGTTTTTGAATAACATCAGGCACACCACCATAGAAGGCCTGTGCCATGCCACCCGTTATGCAAGCCATCGTATCACTATCGCCACCTAGAGAAATCGCATTTCTAATCGCATCTTCATAATTTTCAGATTCCAGAAAAGCAATGATAGATTGTGGCACGGAACCTTGACAGGAAACATCGAATTTATAAGATTGTCTGACTTGATCTAAAGGGGTACTGAGATCGTATCCAAACGTCTTTTCAATGTAATCCTTGATAATCGGTTTCTCATTGCCGGTTCTCGCTAAAAAAATCGCAGCTGCCGTTGCTTGAGCACCTTTGATGCCTTCTGGATGGTTATGGGTTACCTCAGCACTGTGTTTAGCTTCTTCTAAAACCGTTTCTAAATCATTGTAAGCAAAACCCACTGGACTGACACGCATTGCGGAACCATTACCCCAACTATAGTAGGGTTCAGCTTTATGAGACACCGCCCAAACCTGAAAAGCGCCGCCATAACCAGCCCAATAAAAATCATGGTAATATTTTTTCAGGTTTTTGACATAAGGGATATTATTGAGAATGCTATCCGCTAACGCCACTGTCAAGACGCTATCATCAGTGAATGTACAACCTCTTGAAAATAAAGTAAATTCCTTCGTTTTAAGCGGGTAAGCTTCGTAAACAGAACCAATAATATCACCAGCGATTGCACCTATCATTTGTTGCTCCTAAAAACGTTGTGTTTGTAGTCATCGCGTTTTTCATTCTATTGCATAAGGCGAATTAATATTAAAGCACTGAATCATCAATTTTGCATTATCCTGACGTATTCAAAAATAAGTCGCAAATCATTTCGCAGAAGCAATCCTTGGCGTTTTTTAAATCCATATCACATCCACCTTGATTAACGCACTCTCAAGCTATGGTGAAGAGGCTTGATGTGGTGCGCTTCTCATGGAGTCTATATCGGGTAGTTCGATGGTTTTGATAATTTGTTCCTTAACAGTTGGTTCAGGTTTTGCTTCTTCAGTTGCGGATTTGAGACTCATAATTTTGGGTACTGTGAAATAAATCGCCAGCCCCAATGCTGAGAGTATAAACAAAAATAACAAACGTTTCTTATTCCGTCGATGTTTCGTTGCCGAATTTGAATCATAAATATTTAAATTCAAAGCACTTTTCATAATTGATCTCCCACAGTTTGACGAACTGATTATTATAAACCCAAGTGGCTATAGTTTGTAGTGTCATGCGTTTTTAGTACCACAGAGATGTCGGTAATGGCGTAGTTGAATCAATCCCACCTTATCCTTCGCTGGGCGAACACGCAAGGGTTGCCCCTACAGCCTCAGAATACGCGGGGTTTTGTAGGGGGCAGAGCGGTGTGTCTGCCCTTTCGATTTTTACGCGCAAAAACTTGAACCTCGAAAACGAAGGAGGCATTGGATTGTTGAATGGGATTGATTCTTATGAATCAATGACATCAGGGCAACCACGAGGAATTGCCTCTACAAGAACAGATTGTATGTAGGAGCAATCCACGGCATAAGCCCTTGTGTGATGCGTTCCCATTTTTATATGATCCCAGTGCCATATCAATGCTCACATCAATGACACTTATGCTATGCAAAAAAAACTCAGTGATAAAGTGGTCAATATTATGCTTATGATTAATAAGTTTATCTATTTTTTGAAATAAAGGTAATTCTTTTTGGAGACAACAATGGAGCATTTAATTAAACAAGCACTTGAAACCATAGTCGATTTAAGTAATGGCAAACCGATTACCTTATTGAGCGTGGAAGACAAGCATCAAGCTAGGGTAGTAGGGGGCTTGGTGAAAAAGGAAGTCGTTTTACTTTACAAAAACATTAAGTTAAAGGGCTGCCCTTTAGAAAAAATTATTTCAAGTAAACAAGCACATACCTATCCGGGAGTCGTTGTGGATTCCTTACCTTTTCCGGCCTATAAAGAAAGCAATAGCGGTTTTACCTGTTTATGCTTACCACTGCTAGGTGAAAAAAATCAAGTAAAAGGCGTTATCGTGATGGCTCAAAAAAAAGGCTCTCCTCTGCCATCTGAACGCCTACAAACTTTGAATACATTAATGCCTTTGATTTCAGCCATACTTGAAGCCAGTATGGAAAATGAATGCTTAATTCAACTTGCAACTCGGGATAATCTAACTGACTTGTACGCTCGGCCTTATTTTGAGATGCGCTTACAAGAAGAATTTATTCGAGTTCGCCGTCATGGCGGCGTTTTATCTTTCTTAATGGTGGATATAGATCGTTTCAAACAGATTAATGATACCTGTGGCTATAAAGAAGGCAATAGGGTATTACAAGAAACGGCTAAGCTTTTAAGTTCTTCAATACGCAAAGGCATTGATATTCCTTGCCGTTATAATGGCAAACAATTTTCCCTCTTGTTACCTAATACCAATGTAGATGGTGCCTATATTTTAGCAGAGCGGATTCGGCAACGGTGTGAGCATCAGAAATTTACCACGGAACAAGGCATTCCCATCAAAGTCACTTTGAGTATAGGCATTGCACATAATGTAGACATTGCTCATGAAGAGATGCTAGATGATTATGCTGATAACACTGAATTAAAACCAATCACAGAAATTTCTAAAGAAGAATTGATACAGCGTGCTGATGTGATGTTATACGCGGCTAAAAAAGCCGGCCGTAATCAAGTCATGGTGTGGTGGTAATTCGATTTCGTAAATCATTAATACCGTTGTATCGGGCATCAAAAATCGGAAAAGTTGACCGTTTTCAGCCCACCCTACAGGAAAAATCATTGTTAATTTGTTATAATCATTTTTCATTTAAAAATTGAACAGGATGGATAATTTTTCGTGAAAAACTATTTGACATTGATTTTACTCGCGACTTTGCTACTATCGGGCTGCGGTAAACCCCAGCCGCCGCAGAATATACGCTTTGGGCTGTCAACGGCCCCCGTCAGTTTAGATCCGCGTTTTGCGACGGATGCCACTTCAGCACGCATTAACCGTTTGTTATATCGCGCACTCGTTGATTTTGATGACAATTTGCGCCCTATTCCCGATTTAGCCACTTGGGAACAAAAAAGCCCGACACATTACCGCTTTCATTTAAATGACAGGGGTCGTCAATTTCATAACAACATGCCCTTAACAGCGCATGATGTTAAGGCCACTTATGAGTTTATTTTGGAGGCCAAACACGCTTCACCTCATCGTGGCTCTTTAAAATCAATTAAACAGATATCGGTAATTGATGCTGATACGATTGATTTTAAGCTTGAACAAGCTGACACCTTGTTTCCAGGCCGTTTAGTGGTAGGCATCGTGCCATCAGCCCTCATTGACAATCAACACCCCTTTAACAAACAACCCGTAGGCAGTGGTGAATTTGAATGGGTTAAATGGCCCAGCGCCGAACATCTCTACCTAAAACGGCGGGGTGATGGAAAACTGATTGAATTTTTGGAAGTCAAAGATCCCGTTGTCAGAGTGATGAAACTCATCAAAGGTGAAGTCGATTTATTACAAAATGATTTATCGCCAGAACTGGTAGAATTGTTAACAAAGCGTCCAGAAATCAACGTGACTAAAACGCAAGGTAGCAATTTCACCTACTTAGGTTTTAATCTGCAAGATCCCATTACGGCACAATTTATCGTGCGCGAAGCGATTGCTTACGCACTCAATCGTGAAGAAATCATCCGCCATGTACTTGGTAACGCCGCTCGCCCTGCCAGTAGTTTTTTATTAGCGCCGACACATTGGGCAGGCCATCCAGGCTTACCCACTTCTTACACCTACAATCCTGATAAAGCCCGCGCTTTGTTAGCACAAGCCGGTTTTACCGACGAAAATCCCTTAAAGATCACCTACAAAACATCTAACAATCCCTTTCGTATTCGTGTTGCCACCGTGATTCAGCAACAACTCTCGGATATCGGTATTAACATGGATTTACGCACTTATGATTGGGGCACCTTTTACGGCGACATCAAAGCCGGCCGTTTTCAAATGTACAGCCTCTCATGGGTAGGCATCAAAATGCCCGATATTTTCCGTTATGCGTTTCATAGCAGTGCCATGCCGCCCAACGGTGCCAATCGAGGCCGTTTAAATGATCCCAAAATAGATGCCCTGATTGAAAAGGCCGAGCAAGCGCCAACGATAGAAGCTGGGGCCAAACTATACAGTGAATTACAAGTCATGCTATTCAAAGCATTACCTTATGTTCCCCTATGGTACGAAGATCATATACTCGCCACCCGCAAAAACATCAGCGGCTATAGTTTAGCGGCCGATGGTAATTACGACGGTTTGAAATCAATAAACCGTTATCAATGAACACACTGCAATTTAATT
>JAYQWI020000396.1:0-15643 GCA_035871815.2 Candidatus Parabeggiatoa communis | reverse complement strand
TCAACCGTTTTATACTGCGCTTCTACCATCAAAGCTTGTGGGCATATTTTCCGCACTTTTTCAGCTAATCCTTTGATGTGGGCATCAAGTTCAACAATCACTTTTAAAAAACCGGGCTGATCTTGATAAGCTTCTAAAGTGTTTTCTAACTGATTGTCTTCACATCTCACCAGCGTTAATGGTTTTTGACAAGACAGCGGTTTAAATTCAACTTGTGCCGGATTCCCAGGTTCAACCGTGATGAGATTAAAGCCTTTCTCCTCTCCCACTTCTCCAAAATCCAGTTGAATCAAGGAACCTGAATACGCAGTCGGCACGACATAAGGAATCTGTTGCGGTTTGTGGATATGCCCCAAAGCAATATAGTGCGCTTGAGAAGGCAAAGTTTGTAGTGGTAAACGATAAATGGCTTGTGTGTAATAATCAACTTCTGAATAAGCGCGTTTCGCATCCGCAATGGTTAAATGCGCCATAATAATATTAACATGCTCTTCACGAAAATTGCGGGTTAAGTTTTCAAATAACATCGCAAGACATTGTTGATAAGATTGACGTTGTTCTACTTCATTTTTTGTCCATAAATCGACACTTCTTAACAAACGTCTTTCAGAAATAAAAGGCATAGCAGCAACACATAATTTGCCATGAGCCGTTTCCAATTGAATAACCCCACCTTGCTCTGCTATTTTAGGCCTACCCAAGGCAGAAATACCGAGATGAGACAAGATTTGAGACAGGCCTTCAATACGAAAAGCGGAATCATGATTACCAGCAATAATAACGGCCGGAATATTAGCCTCTCGCAATTGACAAAAAAAATGATAGGCCACCTTTTCTGCCTCCGCCGGTGGGCTAGGGCTATCAAAAATATCACCTGCGACTAAAACAGCATCAACCTCTAAAATTTTAGCGGCCAAAAACAACTCTTCTAATTGATATTCGATTTCAGGAGTCCGATCAACCCCCTTCAATCGTCGGCCCAAATGCCAATCAGCAGTATGAATAAATCGCATGTCAGTTAAGAATGTGCCTGAAATATGATTGACTTGAATCCATGCTATGTTCACTAATTATCTTTATCTGATGTATGTACTAAATAACGACGAATATCATTCATAATAGTCTTTAAAGCTTCTTCTAATGATTCAGCCCTAAAACAGCTATAATCCCCTGCTAAATAGGAAGTCCAATCAACTTGAACATGATGAGTCGCGTTGTCTTTTTCTAAACATTCACCATCTGATACATATACACCGACTTCCACAGTTTCTATTTGCCAAATAAGGCCTCTATATTGCTTTTTATCAGCAATATCTTGAAAAATCTCAATTGTTAAAGAGTAACCATCATCTTTAAAGAAAACGTCAAATTGATAAGTATCAATCAATTTAAAAATTGGGCTGTCAATTGCAGAATGCGAAATCATGATTGAAATTTTAAACAAGTACGATTACATTTTGAAGCAAGTCGTTATTAATAGCGAATTATACTTAGCGCCGTCATAAATTGCGCTTTTTGACATCTGCTCAAGTCAGGTGGTGGTGACTAACAGAAAAAGCGCAAATTATAACGTTGGACAGTATACAAATAGCTCTAAAAGAATTTCCCCCCCCTTTTTTTCCTTATTTTTAGCCACAAGTAGATACCTTATTAGAAAAACGTGCCAATATTTTTTGACAGACTTTGGGCGGGAATTGCTGGCTTAATCTCATTGCTGCAATACAGCAAACTGTTCTAAAATGGGCCCCGTTAATGGCGCTAATTTTTTACGCATCAAACTACCAATCGCAGTCGTGCGCGAAAAAATAGGCCGCAATATTGAATACCCTAAACCGGATAAAATCAACATTGCTTTAATCGCGTCTTGCATCTCAGGTAAAACAGCTAACACTTCTCGCCGTTCCACCGATGTCGTATCTTCACACGTTTCGCATAGATTACTCGCACGCTCTATCAAACTCAATATATTCATATCATCATCATAATCATCAGGGCGAATACTTTCAAAATAGCCTGCAATCACTTCAAATAACGTATTCACAACCTCTTGATTAGACGGTTTACGCAAAACCCGTTCACAAGTCTCTAAAAAAGTTTGCCCAGAACCAGTTGTTGTTCTTACTAATTGTGTCGCAATCTGATTGCCTTTCGCTACCAAAGGCGATAAACAGGTTTGAATGTGATCCGCGTCGAGACGCGCTGGCAATAATAAGGGGTTAGGTAAATCATCCGGTTGCATCAATAAAAAACCGATAAAATAAGCCGTTTTAGTGCGCCCTTTAATCCAAATTTTTTGTCGCGTCTCCTCATCAATCAAGCCAGGCTGCAAAATAAGCCGAACAGATTCAATCAAATTCGCAACGTCTTCCTCAAAGGGCAGATATTCAACCAAATATGCCGCTAATAATTTAGCAAATTCATCCCGCGCAACGTTTTCATTTCTCAACAAACTGCGTGCATTGTCAGCATCAGGCATCGCCCACCAAGTACGACGTGCCAACTCAGGCGTTAAACCGGGCGCATGTACCACAGCTACCACCGCCTCCGGTTCCCCTAACATCAATAATTGTTCTAAACTGTCATCCTTACTTTGTCCCATGCGCGTCCAACGTTTCAGATAAACAGGATATCCGCCAGGTGAACCTAAGATATAACCCGAAATTAATTCACGTACCAAGCGCAAATACAGTTCATCACGACAGTTCGGATGCAATTGTATTTTAGCCTCACCCCGATCCGACAGACCATAAACAATCATTTTAGACTCATCAATACGAATAGCCTGTACTTTATTAGCAAGCAAAACATTTAAGCGTAAATTATCTTCGTTGGAAAGTGCCATATTGAATTTTTAACGGTTTATTGTAAACTTAAGTTGGAACGTAAAGCGACGAGTTCGTTAGAATAAAATAGGTCAATTGGAGTTCAAATTTAAATTTGAAGTTCACACGATGTTCTTCGCTACGTGAGATTAACTTGAGTTTGAAGTTCACACGACGTCGTTTGTTCCGATAGAGAATTGTAGAGACGCACGGCCGTGCGTCTCTACTGCCTCAAGCGAAGAGATATCAGGAAGGCGGCAATAATCAAAATCAGCCTTCTATTTTCATAAAAAATCAATCACCACGTCGCGACAAAATCAAATTAATCATTTTAACCGTCGCTTCAATCGCTGCCATATTCTGATCAGGATTCACGCCCCGCGTCGTAATCATAAACCTTTCACCCTGAACAGGTTTCACTTCCCAAGTAATCGCCGCTTGAACCAAAGCATCCGTTTTTCCACCTGGCGGAATCGTTACCTCATAATCCAACAAGTCAGGCACTGGAATATGAAATTTATTCAATATCTCCCGCAGCGCATTCATAAACGCATCATAGCCACCATCACCGTGTGCATCAGCTTCTATTATTTTATCTTGATAAGCACATTTTACAGCAGCCTGCGATTTCAGTTCATAAGTCGAATTGATCGAGCAATGTAACAATTTAAAGGGAATATTTTCAGGTGTCTCAAAAATATCGCTGATTAAATAAGGCAAGTCTTCCGTGGTAACCACCTCTTTTTTGTCACCCAGCTCAATAATCTTCCGTAAAAGCACTTTCTTATCGTCTTCATTCAGCTCAATAGACAGTTCTTTTAAACTCATCTCCAAATTCGCTTTTCCAGACAGCTTACCCAAAGCATATTTTCGCTTTCTGTCAAAACGCTCTGGTACCA
Organism: Candidatus Parabeggiatoa communis; assembly: GCA_035871815.2. Lineage (GTDB taxonomy): Bacteria > Pseudomonadota > Gammaproteobacteria > Beggiatoales > Beggiatoaceae > Parabeggiatoa > Parabeggiatoa communis. The sequence goes on along the minus strand of JAYQWI020000396.1, from coordinate 11,922 downwards.
ATTGAGTAGAGTATAAATTCCCCTTTTGATCGCCATCCGCATGAATACCTGCCGTTTGCGTAAACACATTTTTGCCATAAATGGCCTTATTATTCGCCATCCGTTGCCCAGAAAACATCTCGACATACTGAGACACTTTATAAAGCTTCTTCTCATCAAGCTGAAAATCGACGGCAAAAAAATCATGAATGCTCACCACCAGTTCATCAAGTGGCGCATTGCCCGCCCGTTCCCCCATACCATTAATCGTCGCATGAATACCGGCTACACCCGCTTTGACAGCGGCCATCGCATTAGCCGTCGCTAACCCATAATCATTATGAGAATGAAAATCAAAATGTACCCCAGAATAGCGATTGACAAGCGCAGACACATAGTCATAAGTTTCAAACGGATTGAAAATTCCTAAAGTATCCGGCAACATGATCCGCTTTACCGGTAACGTCAACAACACATCAATCAATTGATAAAGATAATCGGGAGAGGTTTTAATACCATTCGAGAAATCCTCTAAATACACATTCACCTCAATTCCATTATCAGCGGCATACCGAATCGTCTCTCGAATATCTTCAGCATGTTGTGCCGGCGATTTTTTCAATTGCTCCGTACAATGTTTATACGAACCTTTAGTTAATAAATTAACCCGTTGAATGCCAACCGCTTTCGCCCAATCAATCGATTTATTTTGATCAACGAAACTCAGAATTTCAAATCGATCCACCAAATTGACATCAGAAGCCCATTCCAACATTTTAAGCACGGACTTTTTCTCACCCTCAGAAACTCTCGCAGAAGTGACTTCTAAACGATCCACTTTCAATTCCGTCAACAACATTTTAGACAACGTCAACTTCTCTTCAGATGTATAAGAAACATTTTGCATTTGCTCCCCATCTCTGAGAGTCGTATCCATAATTTCAATCGTTCGCTTTTCCATTTGATTCCTATTCAATTTTTAAGACTTCAGCCCACAGAGGTAACGAAATCGCAGTATAATATTTATAAAGAGATAAAACACCGTATTGAAGCGTATTTTATGCCATCGAATTTAAAAAATAACTCTTTTTACAAACTGATAAGTACTTTCGCCAAAAATTTTCAGGTATTTTAATTAATAGAAGCAACCAAGAGGCTAGGGCAAAGGATTGCCCCTACAAGCCGCCCGTAGGGGCAACCCTTGTGGTTGCCCCTTTTAAAAATCCGACTCTTCGGTGTGCTACGCTAAAACTTGAGCGTTTGGAGTATAATCAGAAAAGAGTCTCTCCTTCACGAATGAACTCTTTCACGAATGAACGCCTTCATGAATGAAATCCGGTTTGTACCGTTCACTAATAACTGATAACTAAATATAACTAACTAAATATCCAACCGAACCATTGTCGTTACAATAACAACTTCTTCATTATCTTGTTGTACCGTCTCAAATTTCCAGCCAATATTGACCTGATAATCATCAATCATCGTCAGCAAGCCTAATCCAGAAGCCTCTACGTTATCATTTTCTTGAGCGCGTTCTATTTGACGAATGTACAATTCCTGTGGTTCCGTCTGAAGTAACTCCTGTAGAAACGACTGAAACCGTTCTACATTTTCATGCTGAACGCTATTAGTCGTGTATAAGATCAACTGTTCACTATATAACCTGAATTGAATACCAATGGGGTATTGAGAGTTTGTGTCGTTGAATTTCATCGCATTTTCCAACAATTCGTTGGCAATGTAGCTGATAGCCCCTCTGATTTCTTTTCGCTTTTTAAAGGTAGTGGGTTCTGTGTCAATGACAGGGAAAAAAGTGGTTAAGTAGTCAGCTAAAAAATCGGCTGATAATCCGTTGTTTCGCCATCTCTGCTGGAGAGGAATAGAAGTGGGCGAAAATCCAAGTATCAAGTATTCCTGACTATTGGATTTTGTATCATCAAATTGTCCAAATATTTGTACCATATTTTAACCTCCTCTTGTGTGAGTCATTTTGGCTTAACGCTCAGTCATGTTTATGTACAACTTGAATTCTACCACATACGCAGGTTCACAAAAAAATGATCCCTCCTAACATTTTCAATGCAGCCCTCAGTTTGTAAAAAACGCTTCTGAACAAAGTCAAAATTATAGAATACCACAGAGTACCACTTCGTTCCAGTATAAGATTTATAGAGGGTGCTATCTAAAACACCGAGTGTATTTTCGGCCTTCAGATTTGAAAACGGATAGGGCATGAATCTGTTGTAGCAGTTCATCGCCTGTCATACTTGGCATGATTTGATCCGAGATAATGACGGGTAATTCGAGATGCTCAGCTAATAACAGCTCAACAATCTCTAATGCCACCTCACCACTTCTGGCCGTTTCAATGCAATAATCGCTTCCAAACTGGCGTTTCAGTTGATGTTTGAGAGCGAGTAGTCGCATTTTTCATCCACACACAAGATGACGGGTTTGGTGTTGTTATTCATACTTGATCTAGGCCCGATCGAATGGTGTCAATTAATTCTTGCTCATCCCAAGGTTTACGCAAACAACGATGGAGATTGGCCTCTTGTCGTGCCCGATCGACAGCTTCATCATCAGCTTGCCCTGTCAACATGACCTTAACAATGTGAGGGAATTTATCATGCACTTGAACCAGAAACTCATCCCCTTTCACTTGGGGCATCAGCCAGTCGGTAACAATCAGCATGATTTCTATGCCGTCTTCATTTAATTCCTCAATCACTTCCCAAGCTTCATCAGCACTCTCGGCAATTTCATACTGGTAACTGTTGCCAAATCGTTTTTTGATTTGGGCTTTGAGACTGGTTAAAATCGTCTTTTCGTCATCAACAAATAAAATCGCTTTTTTGGGCATTGTTCATTCTCCTGATATTTGCATTTTTCGATTGGTTAAAGATTTTGCCACGGAAAAACACGGAAAAACACGGAAAAACACGGAAATACTAACCCAACACTCAAATTATAACGGTGGACAATATAACCTGTTCATAATATCGGTAAAAATACGCTGAAAGTGGTTTTACCAGGCAGACTGGCTACTTCAATTTTACCCTGATGCTTTTCGATGATTTTGCGGACAATATCTAATCCTAAACCACTGCCTTCGCCTGCAGGTTTCGTCGTAAAAAACGGTTCAAAGATACGTGGCCTAATATTTTCTTCAATACCCTTTCCCGAATCGGTTATTTGGATAACCAAATGATTGTCTTGCTGGGTAACGATTATTTCTAAAGTCCCCTGATTGTCCATCGCTTGAATCGCATTGTGAATCAGATTTGTCCAGACTTGATTCAATTCTTCAGGATAACATAATATTTCAGGCAATTCCTGATAATGCGTGATGACTTCTACACCCTGTTTTAACTGATTCTGATAGAGTGTTAAAACAACGTTGATACCAGCAGTCACGTTGCCTTGCGTCTTATGACCGTCAATATCACGACGAGCATAGCTTTTGAGCGCAAAAACCACTTTGGAAGCACGGTCTACCGCTGTCATAATATTTTGACTGTTGATATATTGTGTTGACAGGTTGTAGGCGGCTTGTATAATCAAATGATTGTTTTCAGACTTAAGCAGCGATATAAAAGGATCAACATGCTGGTAAATGCCCATATCAACTAAGGTATCGGCAATGTCGTCAGCGTTGTCGATTTCATATTCTTCCAACTGGGCAATCAGTTTCCGTTTGAATTTGCGATCTTCACGCGCTGTCCTATTTTTAGGACTATCGAAGGTCGTTTTTACTAACGCAAAGAAATCGTGTTGTTGTTGAGAAGACAGTCTTTGAAATAACAGGGGCAGTTGCCGTATTGAGTCATTGATGGCATCAGAAATATTGCCAATTGAGGCGCGTATCGCGCCCAGCGGTGTATTAACTTCATGGGCAATGCCGGCGACGAGTTGTCCAAGGGCAGCCATTTTTTCAGATTGGATCAGTTCCTCTTGCGTGGCTTTAAGATGATCGAGTGCTTCTGATAATTCATGGGTGCGTTCTGCCACTTTGGCTTCTAAGGTACGATTATATTCGGCTAACTCTTCATACAAGCGGGCATTATCAAGCGAGATAGCGGCCTGTGCGCCTAACAGTTGTACGGTTTCTACCCGTTTTTGTGTAAACGTGCCAGTGGCTAGGTTGTTTTCCAGATAAACAATGCCAGCGAGTTTGCCTTGATTGACTAAGGGAACGCATAAAATGGATTTGGGTTGATGGGCAATAATGTAGGCATCTTGGGTAAAATGGCCTTCGTTAACGGCATCATTGAGTACAACAGCCTCTTTTTTCCGTGCCACATAATTAATAAGGGTAGTCGCAACGCTCTCCGTTTTCCCTTTATCCTTATCCCCGTTTTTCTCTTTCACGATTTCCTGGCTTTCCACTGCCCCTTTTGCGGCGATGCCCCATTGCTTGTTTTTTTCTAAGAGCAATAAACCTTTTTCAGCCCCAGCATTTTCAATGAGAATGTGCATTAAAGTGGTTAATAACTTATCCAATTGCACTTCGCCCGCAATCGCTTGTGAGGCTTTCATCACGGTTTCTAAATCAAGCGCACTTAAGTTGCTTTCCGAAGAGGAAACGGCCGGGGTAAAATGCTGCGTGGTGGTTATCAAATTGGATATCGGTTTGGCTATCGTTGCTTGAAGTAAGATTTGAGGATAGCAAGCTTCTAAATCCTTCACTTTGGCTATAGCGCCCCATTGTTGATAACCGTAATGAGCATTCTTAAGATAGAGGTTAGCAAATTCTGGCATACCCTGTTTGATATAAAATTCGGCGGCTAATTCATAAGCTAAGGCTTCTTCTTGAATATATCCATTGTCCTTAGCACTTGTGATAGATTGCTCATAAAGTGTCATGGCTTCAACAACCTGTCCCAAAACCCTCGCCTTTTCTGCCTCAACCAAGTCATACTGATGCTGAAAATTCATCGGGGCATGGTATGCCCAAGTCTTCATTTTGTCCTGATTGGCCGCAACTTGTCTGAGCGTTTCTTGTTCATCTTTAGCCTGATAAGAGTGAGCGAGTAAGGCCAGCGAATAGTAAAAATTGTGGGCTACCGTAATCATGCCCGTACCTCCTTCTACATATTGAGCCGCTAATTTCGCATTTTCGGCTGCGCCCACCTTATCTTTATAAAAATACAGGAGAATGGCTTTGGCCGTATAAAACGCAAAAAGCGATGTGCTATTCTGAGTTTCAATAAACAGGGGTAAAGTTTCAGCTTCATTAAAATAGTGGCCCTGTAACTGATTATCGCCTGTTTTTAAGCGCAACTGCGAGACTAATTCCCGCCATAAACTGATGTAATTAAAGGCGTGATCATATTTGAATTGCTGAACCATCTCGGTATAGGGTTTGTACTTCTGTTCAACGGAATCCAAGGCTTCTCCCATCAAAAAGGGGTAAGTACAGTAGTAAATGGCAGCGTAACAAGCGTATTCGAGATCGCCTGTTTCTAATCCGGCTTGAATCGTTTCACGAAGCGGTTCTTGAGTTGCCCCAGGCTTTTCTTTCCAAGGTCGAATGAAAGCATTAAAAAGCTCGTGAACTTTAGCTTTCAGTTCTGTCGCATTGAGTTTTTCCAACAGTTTCAAGGCCAGTTGTCCAAACCGGTAGCCAGATTCAATATTGATGCTTGCACATTGAATCAGTCCGTAAAAAACATAAGCGTAAGCAGCAATAGGTGAATTACCTTGTTTGATACTGAGATTGACCATCGTAAAGGCAATTGGCCCTAAAAGTGAGGGATTGGCAATAAAGGCAGGAGACATGATGAACATCAATATCCGCATGGCCGCCAGTTTGTCAGTATCTGTCATGAGCGGTAAGTTGATTAACTCTTCAATCTTGTCATGAGAGGGCGGTGCTTGTTCAAGCTTAATCTCTAACATTTCCAGAACGTGTAGCCCAGTCTCTATCGCTGCCGTCATCTGGTTTTGAGTAATATAAGATTGAATTTGTATTTCATACACCTTGATCCGTTCTAACCGTGTTTTGGCTTGATGCAAAACGATTTTCGCTAAGTCTTCTGATTGTTCAAAATGGCTGCTGAGGTATTCTGCTTCCATCGTTTCGATATACAATGCGAGTGTCAGATCATACTGATTTTGCCAGCTTGTTTCGGTGAGGTGCCTCAGGCCGACATTCAAATACTTGAGCGCGGCTTCATAAGCTGTAGCGGATTTCGCTTTTTGCCCGGCTATCAAATTGAGTTGGGCGATTTCAAGTGTTTCGGCATCATCTGTTATCTGCTCATATCCGATATTGAGGTGATCAACTAATTCAAATATTTTATCGGCCCGTTGTGTTTTTGGTGTATTGGCTAATAATAAGCGCCCAATTTGCAAATGAATCGCCTTTTTATGAGCCTCATCAATCAGTGCATAAGCGGCTTGCTGTACCCGATCATGTCGAAATTGAAACAGGAATTGGGAAGCATCAGTGTCAAGTAGTTCATCGGTTAAGCTTTCTAATCCTGAAAGGGGTAAAACTAAGCCTTCTTGAATGGCAGGCATGAGTTCTTGGAAAGTCTCAGCCGCCGAATGTTCATTAATGAGAGACAGGATTTTTAAATCAAAGCGATTGCCGACACAAGCGGCTAAGCGTAACACTCGTTGTGTTGCTTCTGACAATTTTTTTAATTTGCTCTGCATCAAATCAACAACGTTATCGGTGATGTTGAGGGCCTCAATTTGGGCTATATCCCATTGCCAAATCCTCCTGTTCCCTTTTTCTCCCCCTTTTTCAAAGCCAGAAACGGTTGGTTCATTGGGGTATTCAAAGGTTAGCAGGTTTTCCTCATACAAGGTTTTGAGAAATTGGTTGACAAAAAAGGGATTTCCGCCCGTTTTGCGCGTGACTAATTCTGCCAATGCGTGAACAGCTTGCGTTTCACGATGCACCGTGTCGGCAATCAGTTGTGTCACCTGTTCTAAGGTTAAGGGGCTTAAGGTGATTTGGTTGACAATCAGCCCGGCTTTTTGCACTTGTTCAAGCGTGATGATAAAAGGATGGGTAGGATTGACTTCGTTATCCCGATAAGCGCCAATGAGAAACAGATAACGCATTTTTTCATGCGTCATGATCAATTCGATCAGTTTCAGTGTCGCAGAATCTGCCCATTGCAAATCATCTAAGAATAGGATTAAGGGATGTGAAGATTCACAAAATACAGTGATAAAACCTTGAAAAACCAGGTTAAAACGATTTTGTGCTTCAGAAGGCCCTAATGCGGGTACTTGCGGTTGTGGCCCAATAATGAGTTCGAGTTCTGGAATGATCTCAATAATGATTTGACCATTAGGCCCTAAGGCGCTTAAGAGTTGTGTTTGCCACTGTTTGAGTTGTGCCTCACTTTCTGTCAGCAATTGCTGCATCAAATTCGAGAAGGCTTTGACAAGGCCAGAGTAGGGGACATTACGCTGAAATTGATTGAATTTGCCCGAAATAAAATACCCGTGTGTTAGGGGTTTATAAATTTCTTGCACTAAAGCGGATTTGCCGATGCCTGAATAACCGGCGACTAGCATCATTTCAGATTGGCCGCTGCTTTTTTCCACGGTTTCTTTTGAGGAAAAGGGAACAGAGGTGATGCGTTCAAAGGCACTTAAAAACTGTTCAGTTTCACTTTCCCGCCCGTAGAGCTTTTGTGGAATCTGAAATTGTTCTGAAATATCAGATTGTCCCAACTCAAAATCAGTGATATGCCCTGTTGATTCCAATTGCGTGAGACAGTGTTGTAAATCCGCTTTCAATCCTAAAGCACTTTGATAACGTTCTTCGGCCGTTTTCGCCATTAATTTGAGCATGATTTTGGAAAGGACGGCCGGTATTTTGGGATTCAATTCATGCGCTACCGGTGGCCTTTTGGCCAAGTGACAATGGACTAATTCCATGGCATCTTTGACTTCAAACGGCAATTGCTGTGTTAGCATTTGATAAAAAGTCACTCCCAAAGCGTAAAAATCGGTGCGATAATCCAAGGCCCGATTCATGCGTCCCGTTTGCTCTGGTGACATGTAGGCTAAAGTGCCTTCTAAACTATTGATATTATTAATAATCGTTTTTTCACGCGATAAGATGCTTGAAATGCCAAAATCAATGACTTTGATTTGATGGGTGTCTGGGTTCCATAAGAGATTGGCGGGATTGATGTCTTTATGAATGACGTTTTGACGGTGTATCTCGCCCACAATTTCGGTCATTTGAATGGCTAAAGGCAGAAATTCTGCTATCTCAATAGGTTGCATTTGTAATCGGTTTGCCAGTGAATCGCTTCCCAAATCTTCCAATACCATGAACCACGTTTTATCCTCTTTTTCAAGTCCCAAAACGGTGATGATGCCAAGGGCGGATTCATTGAGTTTTTGCGTTATCTCATATTCGCGCTTAAAACGGGCGATCTCCTCAGATGTCGGATAATCGTTTTTAAGGATTTTAAGAACAACAGATTGATTATCTATTTGACGCAAGGCGCGATAGACTAGCGAATAAATACCTTCATAAAGTTGTTCTTTGATTAAATAGTCTGATAGTTTTATCATGTTGTTTTTCATATAATTCTTTAAATATTTGATTTTTAAACGATTTTAAATTCGCACGTCATTCGATATTTAGGCTCACGCAGAGCCGCAGAGCCGCAGAGATTAAGAGAAATTAAAGGGTTAGACAAGCAGGCGGTAGAAACTGAGCAAAACACCTCTGCGTCTCTGCGGCTCTGCGTGAGCCTACCGTTTGTTACAAATTATGACAATCCTTGTAGTTCTTTTCGTTATTTCGCAACGGCTAATTCGACAATAAAGGTAGCCCCCTTCCCCAATGTACTTTCGCACCACACGTTACCCTGCATAGAATCGACTAATTTTTTAACAATGAATAATCCTAAACCCGTTGAATGTTCTCCCCCTGTTGGTTTAGGCGTTAAACGACTGAATTGAGCAAATAACTTTTGTTGATCTTCATCACTCAACCCTGGGCCTTCATCTTGTATTTCACAGCGAACAACGTTTTTATCTTGACAGATGCGAACATAGACAGATTTATCATAAGGTGAATATTTAACCGCATTTGAAATCAAATTATCAAAGACTTGACGTGTGGTATTTTCATTAGCCATCGCATAATAGTGTTCTGCTTGAAATTGAAATTGCAAATCAATGTGCTTAGCCTTTGTTCTTTCATGATAATGATTGACTAACCATTGCAAAATAGGAAAAATATCAATCACTTCCAGTGATAAATTCATTTTACCCGATTCAATCTCATTGACTTCTAATAGATTTAAAATTAACTCAAACATCTGCCGTGAACTGATAAGAATGCGATCAAGCACTTCAAGAATTTCTGCTTTAGGCATGTCGTCCAAATCACTTTGAATCATCTCAGCATAGCCTCGAATCGCTGATAAGGGATTTTTCAAATCATGCACGGCAATGCTTAAAAATTGATTTTTTTGTTGCAATGCTTGGGTACGATCGGCGACTTTTTTCTCTAAACTGGCGTAAAATTGCGTCAATTCTTTTTCGTGAAAATAGCGACGAATCGCTTCCGTAACGGTCAAATTGAGATCTGTGGAATCCCAAGGTTTGGCAATGTAACGATAAAGGTTAGCACTGTTGACTGCTTTTCCAATCGCATCCGCCTCTGCTTGTCCTGTTAACAGAATTTTCAATGTTTTAGGCACAAGCGCATGAATCTGTGTTAGCAATTCATCCCCTTTCATCCCATGCATCAGTTGATCAGAAATAACAACTGGCAAATCAATTCCCTCTTCTAATAAGTCTTCAATAATTTCCAAAGCCTCGATGCCATCTTCGGCCGTCTCAATTTGATAGTCTTTTCCAAATTGATGTTTCAGTTGTTGTTTGAGACTCACAAGCAACATTTTTTCATCATCAACGCATAAAATAACTGGTTTTTTCATAAGGGTTATCAGTTTATCACGACACCTAAACACTTTATAGGAACATATATAAGCAAACATTATATATTATTAATATTATCTTGATAATTTGAGAAGGGCTGATAGGAAGCCGATTTTGATAACCCTTTGTGTTCCTTTGTGTTTTTGGGTGTAAAAAAAGACATGAACTATAGAGGTGTTACTATGAAATAACGCAATTAAGAGCGTTTTAAGCGACTTCATTTCACTTTTACAGGCTTGATTATATCTACCCTTAATTGCAGGCAATTTAGAGCGTGTTAAATTTGCAGCCTAAAATGGCCTACAGACAACGATATCAAGTTATTTTATTTATTAGTTATTTAATAATTTTTTAAATGCAATACGGCGAAATTGGAATCCTTTAAATACACGTTATAATACGTTATTATATAACGTATAAGCAATATATTAAATTAGGTAATACCCCCCCCACATTAAAAAAAAAGTGCTGTAAAATGCACATTCAGCATTTAAGGGCCTATTTGAGGCTAATTTCAAAACAGTGTATTTAAAATAAAAAAGTCAAAACGCCCTATTGACATCCTGACAAATCACCTTTTTTCCAATATCCTTTAAAAGTCGTTGAAAAAGTATACTTTTTATTAAAGGGTAAGGGGAGAGGTTGGTGCCGCAAATCACTACGCCTGAAAAAATTAACCCTCCAAAAACCAATATTTTATACCCTATCAGTATATAATATAGCAATTTATGTCATGCTTAGAATGATTTTCTCAATTTTGACACCCCCCTAAACTTTGCAGCTATCCGTTTTGTTTAACCTATAGATTTTAAGATCAGTAAAACTCAAAACGGGCATGAACAGTGTTTCACGCTAAAGTTTTTGCGCGCTAAAATAACTCAGGAAATTCATGAAGTGGGAAAAATCATCTGATACCTATCAAGAAGATGAACTTTTAAGCTATGCGGCTATTGCAGAACAAAAATTAAAACATCCTATTGCAAAAGCCATTGTTAACAAAGCGAAAGCATTCAAGTTGGATTTACCGGATATAGAGGATTCCAAATATCAGATTGGCTATGGTGTCACAGTCACATTTGAAGATAAGATGATCCAGGTTGGCAGTCAACGTTTTATGGAAATGGAAAAGATCACCATTCCTGACAAGATTGAAAACACCATGAGACATTCTCACCATCAAGGAAATTCTGTCGTTCTGGTGGCTATCAACCGCAGACTGATTGGTGCTATTGAGATACAAGTTGTCGTTCTGAAGTGAAACAACTTATCAGCGATTTACGTCAGAACGGGATCAAATATATTGCCATTGTTTCAGGTGATCAGAAACAACCCACTCAAAAGTTAGCAGAAACACTTGGGATGGAGGGTTACTTTTATGAGATTCTGCCACAAGAAAAATCCAATATCGTCGAAAAATGACAAAACGAAGGCAAAGGGGTTGGTTTTGTGGGAGAGGGTATTAACGATACGATTGTGATGAAAAAAGCCGATATATCCATTTCTTTAACGGGTGCATCATCAATTGCGACAGATGTCGCTCAGATCGTGTTGATGGATGAAAATCTTTACCCTATCATTGAGTTGTTAAAACTTTCTCAAAATTTAGAGGTGAATTTAAAAACGGGTTTTGGTATTCTTCTGGTTCCAAGTATTATTGGCCTTGGCGGTGCGTTTTTGTCAAATATTGGCTTTATAACAGTCGTTGTTATAAAAAATATCTTCTTCTTGGCAGGTACGGCTAATGCGATGTTCCCATTAAAATCACTTAAGCAACTCAATCAAGATACAGAAAAACCAGAATAATTGGGGTCAGTACCTTTATTTTAGCTAAAAAGTTTATTGTCAACAAAACGATCATTATTCGCGTCATAACTAAAAAAGGGTACTGACCCCTTTTTCTTCTCAGTTTTCAAGGCACTGAGTAACAAATGTACATGATTAGTCATTAATACATAAGAATATATTTCACTTTTCTGTTCGCCTGATCTTTCTAATAGCCATTGAAGA
>JAYQWI020000395.1:0-5986 GCA_035871815.2 Candidatus Parabeggiatoa communis | reverse complement strand
GTTCTTCTAATTTCTTTTTGTATCCAAGCGGTATGTGATCTAAAGAAACTTGTGGAATTTCAAGTGTTAATGTCATAATATTCCCTCTATTTATAGGCCTATTCAAGCCTAGAATGGTGGGCAAGCGTTTGGTTCGATTTTGGGATAATGTTTAATTCAATCTCGCGCCGGCTTACCCACCCTACGATGTTACAGTGATTATTTAAATCAAATATGACAGCAATTAACCTTTAACCATTAATCAATTGAAGGGGATTCGCATGTTGTCTTCTGACGATGTTGTTTCAGACGCGCTTTCCTCAGCGGTGGGTAGATGGAGTAGTTTGTCAACTTGGATGCTGGAAAGTTGATATTGTACGCCTTTGTCTGGCCGAGCTAACACTAAAGCGGGTGATAGCGATACGATGGCAAAGTGTAAAGGCTGTTTCTGAGCTTTTAAGGTGATCTGTATTTCACCTTCTATTGGGCCTTCAATATAACGCTCTACATGATAGGCTTGAGCCTGTTGCCAATTGCTCATCAAGGTGTTGATCGCGTCTTGACTTGTGTCGATTTCGTCAGCAGAAAATGGGGTGTTGACTGTCCATTGTTCTTCTTTTAATACCAGATCATAGTTTGGCATTTTTAAGGCTTGGATTTTGGCTTCTTCTCCTAATAGGGATAGGTTGATAAAGCTGGTGGCATCGCCGGTTAGCTGTTGATAATGGGTGTCTGTGAGTACGTACACCTTTTTATCGTTAATTTGGATATAACGTTGCGCGGTATTAATGGGCGAGGTGTCTCCCCAGGCGACTTTGAGCGGGTTAAAATTGACACTGGCTAATGGCGGTTTGAGTTTCAATTCAGACAGGTTGAGTTTGGTGGAAGTCAATGCTGTGTAATCTTGATGCGATAAGATGTCCATTAAACGTTCTAGGCGATAATGATTCGCTGGCAATTGAAATGGAGTTGTCATTTGCCAAGCGTTTTGGGCATCTTTTTTCAGTTCAATGGCTTCTTTGTTTGCCCGTTCAATGCGGATGTTTTGAATTTGTTCCGCTTTTAAATCCGTTAGCTTAGGTAACTCGGCTTTTTCTTGTTCTTGGGTGTAGAAAGCGAGGGCACCTAATACGAGTATAAAACCGAGCAAAACTAGGTTGAGTATCCAACGTTGACGCATTATGCTTTCCTCCGACGTAACCAAACTGATATACCGGTGGCGATTAAGCCTATTGGTAGCAGAAATAAGAAGAATCCGCCTAATAAGACGACAGCATTAGAAGAGAGGGTTAAGCTCAGATCGACAGCGGTTTTGGTTGGAATCTGAACCATGCTATCGTCTTCTGCTAACCAATTCATCATTTTGACACCTAAATCTAGGTTGCTACCATATCCGACGTATGCGTTGGAGAGAAAATCGCCATCGCCTATTATAATCACCCGTTGTTCTTGAATAACGGGCTCTTCTTGGATATCGGTTTCAATGTCTGTTTCATTTTCTTCAGTCTCACTGGCATCCGAGTCTTCTTGAGTCACTTCGTTTGAATCGTCTTCGATATCCTTTTCAGGATCGTGCGTGGTATCGGCCTTTGAATCGTCTTCAGTTTGACTTTCGGTTGTGTCTTCAATCTGGGTTTTTGACTGAGCTATGTCAGGTTTATCTCGAACGAGGGCAATGGCGATTTCTAAGGGCCCTTCAATATCTGTTTTTTCGTTATACTCAAGGTTTTCATTTATTTCACCTGTTTCTGACCAGCTTTGATCGTGGCTGGTTAGCAAAGCGGTTTCTACCCAGTTTTCTTCTTCAGGTGGTTCTACTGTGATGCCTTGGGCTTGTGGGAATAAGGTTAAATACTCGCTAACACCTGAAGTGATAGGATGACGACCATATTCTGTGGTGGTGATGGGCACAAAACCAACATACTGACTTCTCAGATCGATGATCATGCCTGGGTGTACTGTTAACCCTATTTTTTGGGCTAGGGTTTCTAAACCTTGCAAAGGCACACTGGGATCGGTTAACCAGAGCAGATTCCCGCCTTTGTCAATATAGTTTGTAATCAGGTTGATTTCAGTTGGCAGCAATTTGTTGCGTGGACTGGCAATGACTAAGGCCTTGATATTATCAGGCAGTTGGGCAATTTGTGCTAAATTCAGGGTTTGCATATTAAACCCGCTGTTCCTTAAGGCCTGTACCCATTGGCTTAAATCGTGACTTTCAAAAGCTGTGGCACTACGTTCGCCATGGCCTTCTAAAAAGGCTATGAAGCGATTATCTGTGCGTATTACCCGTTGCAAAGCGGAAGTCAAGATTTGTTCTGAAAGAGAGGGGGGGATTTGGCGCACATGTTCTGTACGATTTTGGTAATCGATGATGAGTTCACCATTAAACTGGATGCCGCGTTCACGCGATTCTCCAGGAGTGGTTAGCGGATCAACAAAACGCAATGTCAGATCGGTTTTTTCCCGTTGATAGCGTTCCACTAAGTCTTTTATGGGGCCGCGTAAATTTTCTTCATCACTGGCATAAGCAGTGATGGTTATAGGGCCTTTCAGTTCGGCCAAGAGTTTTTGGCTGGCTTCTGATAAGGTATGCCGATTATTGACTGTCCAATCGGCTTTGATTTCATAACGAGTGCTTAGCCAAGCGATTAAGGCTATGGCAATGGTGAGCAACACCATAAAGGTTGTACTTTGTAAGCTATTTTGTAAATGAGTACGTTTTGTAACTTGCATAGTTCTGTTGTTAGTTATAATGCAATGTGGGTTTAAGAATTTGAGGGCGAACACGTAGGTTCGCCCTTTTGCCCTTTTGAAATTAAATGCGATCTGCATCTAAACGTTGGATACTTAAGATTAAAAACAGGGCTATGAATAACACGTAATAAATAACATCTGCTGTGCTAAACAGGCCTTTTAGTAAGGGTTGATAATGGTTTGTGATGGATATATAGCTCAAAATGCTATTTTGGGCTTCGGTATTTCCCCCCCAGTCTAGCATCCATAACAATAGGAATGCGCCAAAAGTGCTGATGGCAGCAACGGTTGGTTGAGCGGTTAGGGTAGAAATGTATAAGCCAAGGGCTGTCAATGCGCCTAATAATAAGCTTATCCCTAATAAGCCGGAAGCGAGTTGACCAAAATCCAGTAACCCACCTAAAAGCAGGGATAAAGGCATGAGCATTAACATGCCTAACATGATCATAAAAAAGCCCATTAAACCTAAAAACTTGCCCAGAATAATACTGGTCATTGATATGGGTGCTGATAACAGCAAGGGTAATGTTTTATTGTGCCGCTCTTCGCTGATCAGTCGCATTGTCAGTAGCGGTGTAATCAGTAGTAATACTATGGCCATCCAATCAAGTAGGGAACCTACCACCATCGCTGTTAAGCCTGGGGCGTTGGGATCATTCGCTAAACTGGATTGTACTTCTGGCCTTATGAACCAGTATATCAATATGGCAAAGAACCATCCAAAAATCACTTGCACTGCGCCCAAAATACTCCAAGCCAGTGGTGATAGAAATAAACTTCGTAACTCTCGTGCTGCTATTGTCCACATAGTTCAGTTATCAGTTGTAGGGTGAGTAACGTGGATGAGATGATATAGGCAAAAGGGCGAACACGCAGGTTCGCCCTGCCCGAAAATTATTTTTTTGAAAATTGATAGAACGTTGATTCGGCTTCTTATGGCCTGATTTACGCTGCTCTTGAATCTAATAAGTGGGAAAGTGGTTGCCCACTTTATCTTATCCAATCTGTGTTCTATTGCCTCAAACTTTCAAACCTCTCTCAGTCAGATGACACCACTTTCTGATTTAAAAGCGAAAAATCAGGCGAAATCTCTTCATTGCTATTATTCATCAATTCCACAAACACTTGCTCTAATGAGCGTTGTTCTGGTATCAGTTCATATAATCCCCAGTTACCCGCAACGGCTTTTTCGACTAATGCTTCTGCGGGATTTTTATCTGTCGCATATTCAATACGAAAATGGTGGTTATCTTGTTCTTCAACTTCATGAATACCTTGAATTTCTTTTAAAATATGAACATCAGGTGGGCGATGTAATGCGACTCGGAAGTGAGTCGTTGTTTGAGAAAACAAGCCACTAATGGTGTCATTGAGTATTAATTGCCCTTGATTGATGATTTGAACTTGATTACAAACGGCTTGTACTTCGGGCAAAATATGGGTGGATAAAATGACGCTATGCTCTTTGCCTAAATCGTGTATCAAAGTGCGAATTTCACGAATTTGAATGGGATCTAAGCCAATGGTTGGTTCATCTAAGATGACGACAGGGGGGCTATGAATAATCGCTTGGGCAATGCCAACACGTTGTTGATAGCCTTTAGACAAATTACCAATTAAACGATGACTAACGGTATTCAAACCGCATTGTTCAATCGCACGATTAATGGCTGAAGTGATACTGGAACGTGGAATCTGATGCAATTTTGCACAAAATCGCAAATATTCATTAACCTGCATTTCCCGATAAAGGGGGGGGGTTTCTGGTAAATAGCCGATAGCGCTTTTTGCTTTTATGGGATAATCTAACAAATCATATCCGGCGACTGAAATTTGCCCTATTGTTGGCGCTAAGGTGCCTGTAATCATTTGCATTGTGGTGGTTTTACCCGCGCCATTTGGGCCAAGCAAACCAAGAATTTGTCCACGTTTAACCTCAAAACTGATATTGTTAACAGCACAAAAACCGCCGTAGTAGCGCGATAAGTTTTGTACTGAAATCAGAGTGTCTGAGTTCATTTATTTACTCACTTATATATATTACTTAATAATTTTACAAGGGCAGTAACAAAGTTCTGCCCCAACATATAATATACCCATTCCGATCTATCAAAAAAATAAACGCTAAAGACGCTAAAGACGCTAAAGACGCAAGAGTATTTCAAATAGGCTTGCGCCTTATGGTTCGCATTGTGTCTTAATTTTTATATTTTGTATGGGTATTTAGCCGCAACTCCCCTAAAATGAAATGAATTTATCCTCATAATTTAGTTAAAGCTTGGGCAAATTTTCAGAATAAAAAATTTCTTTCATTTCACGGCGTAAACGTTTTTCTATTCTCTCTCTTTCACGCTTTGATAAATCTGCTGAGGCTTCGTTAAAAAGATACTCGTCAAGATCAAAGTTTTTGAGCATCATTTTAGTGTGAAAAAAGTTCTCTTGATACACATTTACATCGATCATTTGATAGCGTGTTTTGGTATCTTTGGCAATGTAGTTTTGAATGGAATTGATTTTATGATCAATATAGTGTTTACGCCCATCTGTGTCACGAGTAAAGCCGCGTACTCGATAATCGAGAATGACAATGTCTGAGTCAAAAGCATGGATGAGGTAATTTAAGGCCTTCAGGGGGGAAATCAAACCGCAAGTGGAGACATCGATATCAACCCGGAAGGTACTGATACCATTATCGGGATGACTTTCGGGATAGGTATGCACTGTCAAATGGCTTTTATCAAGATGGGCAACCACGGCATCCGGTAAAGGCCCAGGTGCTTGTTCATTAGACAAGTTTTTTGAAGTGCTATGTTCCTCACAAATCAGCATGGTGACACTTGCCCCTTGCGGATCGTAATCTTGACGCGCAATATTGAGAATGTTAGCACCAATAATATCGGCAACCTGAGTCAAAATTTCGGTGAGGCGCTCAGCATTATAAGCCTCATCAATGTATTCAATATAAGCTTTGCGTTGTTGTTCTGTTTTGGCGTAACAAATATCGTAAATATTAAAGCTTAAAGCTTTTGTAAGATTATTAAAACCTTGCAGTTTAAACTTTAATTTTTTGGAGGTTTTGCTCACTCACGTTGCACCTTGAAATGTCCCCAAGATTCCTTTCTTTTAAAAAAGGGATATTGTTTGGGGAGGATAAATTATCAATGATCAATTATCACATCAGTTATCAACACATTGATATTATTGAGTTTTGATAATAATTAATAATAAGGCTAATAGATTTATATGAAGG
>JAYQWI020000394.1:0-1866 GCA_035871815.2 Candidatus Parabeggiatoa communis | reverse complement strand
GAGCGGAATCATCGCACGCGCTTGTGGATATTTTTCCCCCTGATAGCCTTGCACCGCTGGCTCTAATTTATCCTTTAATATATCCCCATAAGTTGCCCAACCACTCCCCACACCATACCATAGCCCAGTGATTGATAAGCTGACATCCTGCGGCGCACAAACCCTTTCGTCATCTTGACAAAGCATTATCCCTTGATTATCAATCACATAGCTTCCCCAATAGACTTCACTCATTCGCGCATCAATGGCCGCCAAAACGTGTTCAGCACCGTATTCAAGATAGGCAGCTTGGGCCAAAGTGGCTAAAGAGGAAATCGGCGCGGCGGGAATGGGGGGGGCAAAAGCAATCCCTTGAATCACACCACAAGCAATGCGTAGGCCTGTAAAACTGCCCGGCCCTCGTCCAAAAGCCAGGCCATCTAATTGAGTCGGTTTCAAATCCGCCTCTGTCAATAATTCATTCGCCTGCTGCAAAATCAAATTCGCATGTTGACGAGGCGCGATCACAGTACGATCTTCGATTACCCCATCTAGGTATAAAGCACAAGAACAAGCCTCAGTCGACGTATCAAGAGCAAGTAATTTCATCGTTTTTCATTATCCGTTATGTGTTCGTCTGCCCCAAAAACAAAAAAGAATAACGCAAAAGACGCAAAAGGTGCAAAAGGCGCAACGCCAGATTTTCTTTAGCGCCCTTTAGCGCCCTTAGCGCGCGCGTTGTTTATTTTCTTGACATCGCAGCCCGCACAATAGCCTCTCACACCAAACCCACCAAATTTCCCCAAAGAGAGATCATTACTCATAAATAAGAAATAAGAAATAACCCGTTACTGATTAATGAGTTCATTTGAATCCATTTATCCCCTAAAGTGCAAAAACCATCACAAGCTAAATGATTGATTAATAAGATAATTAATAAGCAATATAACAGATGTGTTATATCCAAAATGGATTGATTTAACACATTTAATCTTGTGTACACATAACAAACTATTTACCATACGCACTGTCAAATCAAATTGACTTTTCAGTTATCAGTTATCAGTTATCAGTTATCAATTATATTGGAGTTCAATATTTATCTTGAGTACATTAATAATCCTCAATGTGAGGCCATTAAATAGCCGCTTCGCGCCAGATACTGCTTCGCTAAAGATTGCGGCATTTTAGAACGAATTGAATAGCAGTTTAACGGATAACGGATAACGGATAACGGATAACGGATTTATCCTGATATTTTTTCGCAGATTAAACCGAAAAATTGACTTATATCAAGGTAATAATTAAAATACCATTTCAAAATAAGCGCCCTCAGTTATTTATGATGAGATTAAATCACAGTTTAATTGATAACTGATAACTGATAACTGAAAACTGATAACTGATCTAAGACTTTCTTTTTTGAAAATGCTTTAGATACAGAGAACCTCAATTTGCACAACCACTTGAAACCCTTCCCAAGTTTCAAGCGGAGTCGGGTGGCTACTTTTAGGCCCTTACAAAGTCTGACAAGTTTGGCCGACAATTTAAGGGGTGCCGATAATACCCGTTTCGGTAACTTCGGTAGGACGAAATCGGTAATGCTTGTAGGCATTAACCATTTCATTATTTTTATGACTGACTGAAAAGGAAATATGATGATTACAGATTTACGACGAAAACGTGTTCCCACACGGGACACTCATTTGGGGCCACCCAATAGGTGGTGGCGATTGAAATCGGTATGTACAGTCACCTTAGCATTGCTTATAGGTAGTGTCGTGTCTACGAATAGTTGGGCTCAAACTACTATACAACAGGGCTGTAAGATCAAAACGACTGAGACTATGCTCCAGTATCAGCAAGACAAGATAATCGCGTCTAATC
>JAYQWI020000393.1:0-2669 GCA_035871815.2 Candidatus Parabeggiatoa communis | reverse complement strand
CGTTATAATCAGTTCTATTCTTATAAAGGAAATATCATAGTATGCAAATTAAAATTAAAAACTTTGGGCCTATAAAAGAATTTGGCTTAGATTTAAAAAAAGATTTTGTGGTTATTTTCGGTAAAAACAATATTGGTAAGTCTTATGCCGTGTCGGTGGTTTATTTGGTTTTAAAGCATTTATTGGATATGGAAGCCGATTCGATGACACAAAAAGAAATACAAACTAACTTGAAAAAGTGTCTCATAGAGCAAAAAATCAGCACTGAAGAGATAAAAGAAATTTTCGCGCCTATTGTTGACGATTTTCGGGAAATTCTCGAAGAATCTTTCTATAATACTTTTGGTAAACTTGATGAGATTATTAGCCGATTTTCTACTGAGAAACCGAGTGTGACTGTTATCAAAAATCGGGGTGAATTAACTTTGGAAGTTCAAGAAAAAAGACTTTTGCTTAAAACCTTTTTGCCATTAACAGATAATGTTGTTGCACTGAACACGTTTGTTGAAGAGCGTTTTGAAGAGGAGCGTTATCTTGGAGAACCTTTATTTTTTCTGTACGATGAATATATTGGTAAGGCTAAAAGAGAAACTTCGCTGTTTTTTTGTCCGGCTTCTCGTACCGGTTTATATCAAGGGTTAAACGCCTTTTCTCAAATTATGGTGGAATTATCAAAAAGTCGGAGATTTGTGACTAAAAAATTTGAACTCCCCCATATTTCTGAGCCTGTCAGCGACTATTTTTTAGGGTTGTCTAATATTCAACCCAGGAGGCATAAAAAAAACAACGCTATTTTAAACATAGTTCATGAGATAGAACAAACTATTATTAAGGGTGAGGTTATATTTGACGAGACGACTCAAAAAATATTTTATAAACCCCAAGAAATGGATTTGGTATTAGATATCTCTTTTACTTCTTCAATGGTTTCTGAACTCTCACCCATTGTTTGTTATTTAAAATATGTGGTTGCCTTTACTGATTCAAAATCTATTATTTTCATAGAGGAGCCAGAAGCCCATTTGCATCCGGAAACGCAAGTGCAATTGATGGCGATATTTGCTAAATTAGTTCATGCCAATGTCAAAATCATCATGACTTCTCACAGTGATTACATGTTTAACAAGATGAATAATCTTATCTTAGAAGGCAAAATTGATATAGCTTCTACACAAGCTATTGTCTTCAAAGAAACACCGGCTGGTAGCATTGCTAAGGAAATTCCTACAGATTCGCTAGGTATTGATGACGACAATTTTATGGAAATTGCTGAAAAGTTGTTTAATGAGAAATTGGAATTGGTAGAAAACTTGAATGATGGGGCATCCTGATGTTTGATGAGATTTTAAATGATTCGGATTTATTGAGTTTACTTCGGTCAACTTGTGAGGAAAATGATATTTGTGTCGAATTAAGTGAGAAACTGACAGAAGAAAAGTATCTTATTTTGAAAATTGATGCTTATTATAATTCATCAAGAATACATAATCCGCCGCCTTCTATTGACTGCCTCATTATTGTTAAATGTGATACCAATAAATGTTATGATTTTTATTTGGTAGAATTAAGAGGTATAAAATCTACAAAAGGTTTTAAAATTGGAAACATTCAACAAAAATTTTCGACAACAATAGATAAGTTTTTAAAAGATGAATTTGCTTCTATTTTTTTAAATGACGATTATTGTCTTAATCATTTTAAACTTTACTTTGTTTCAGATGGCTGTCGTCTACAACGATTTCCTGATATGACAAAAGAACAATATGACAAAAAGTTGGGAACGACAAAATATGGAAAATTTTTGCTGCAAAAACCTTATGAATTTAAAAATAAAAAAACCTTGATTAATCCGGTATTGCCAAATCCGATGATAAAAGAATGCTAAGTGCTTTTAAAAGTGGGATAAACGATGCTTTCTAATTCTAGTAATGAGCTGTAAGTGATGCATTCTTCACTTAGAATTGTGTGTGGTAAAAACTTGTCGTAAAATTATGGGAGAGAACGTTGATGGCCGACTGATTGTAACTAATTTGGAGGACACCGAATGGGCTTTGAACGTCGCAAGAAAGGGCGAACACGCCCTCCCCAAAATCCGTTATAATCATAAAAAAATCAGCGTCATCAACGTGCTATCAATTCACTTTAAGGAACTGGGATCATCGTTTCATTCGTTGTGGTCGGTGTCCCTAACGGTGTGGGTAATGCTTCTGGCTTTTCTACCTGGACGTTGGAAAAACTAAACGGGGTTGACAAGGCTTCTTCTGCACCGTCTTCTTCATCAAACAACGGGGTGTCTAACTGTGGCATGTTTAATGGTGGCATGTCAAACGGTGGCATTGATAATGGCAAGTCTTGAAGGCCTTCTAGATTGATATCGCCTATAGGTTCTTGCGCTGCGGGTTCTTCTACTTCAATCAAGTCGTTACGCTTTTTCTCTAAGTCATCTACTTTGTAGGCGGCGAGTTCATAAACCCAACCTTTGAATTTGGCGTTTAAGGTTTCCGCTTGCTGTTTGATGTCCACTTCGAGTTCATCATCTGTTTCATCATCTGTTTCATCCTGTTCAGCTACGATTTCTGGTGCGTCATCCTCCGCGGATTCTTCGTCATCGGCTGCCTCGTCATCATCGCTTTTCGGGGGCTCTACCCAAACCATTTCTGGATTAAACG
>JAYQWI020000392.1:0-5515 GCA_035871815.2 Candidatus Parabeggiatoa communis | reverse complement strand
ATGTTAAGTTTTTTATGCTATAACGCTTTCTATGATAACGGCATTATCTTTATTGATGAACCAGAACTCAGTCTGCATGTTGATTGGCAAAGAAGGTTGTTTGATATATTAATTGAACAGGGAAATCAAAATCAATTGTTCGTTGCAACACATTCACCTTTTATTTATTCTCAATTTCCAGATAAGGAACTTATACTGGATTACGACAAAGGTGGCGAATGATGAGAAAAAGAAAACCACCCACTGTCGATGAACTGGTCGATACGCTTCGTCACTCGTCAATACCGAATATTCTTGTCGAAGGGCCAGATGATATGATGCTTTACCGGTGGTTAAAGCAACATATTAAACCACTCAAAGTTAGTCCTATACTTTGTAATGGGAGAGAAAATTTACTTTCTATATATGAACGACGAAATGAATTTTCTCACGTCAAAACAGTCTTTTTAGCAGATAAAGACTTGTATGTGTTTTTAGGGATTCCAGATGAATATGCTGATGTTGTTTGGACGACTGGATACAGTATTGAAAATGATATTTATGCTGGTTCAACCAAACTAGACGATTTATTTGATGAAGAAGAATGGCATGATTATAATAAATTAATTGAAGAAATCATAGAATGGTTTGCCTTTGAAGTCGAAAAACACAAAAAAGGAAAAGCCAGTGAGAGTAAAATTGACATTACAATATTGCATGATAAAAAGCAACCGCTTAATGAAAATGAAGCTTACATTGATAATACTTGTGTTAATCGGTTAATGCTTGGAAAAAATTTTAATCCACCCGAACCGAATTTAGTCTCAGAAATTAAAAAGGATTTCAAACTGAAACTGAGAGGAAAAATCATTTTTAAAGTGTTATCTGTGTATCTCAGTGATCGTAAAAGACATGTGAAGCATAAAAAAGAAGCATTGTACGAAATAGGTGCTAAACCAGTGAACAAGCATCCCTATCTGAAAAAGTTGATATCAAAAATCAATCAGAAATTAGGAAACATTAAATAAATTAGATTAAGCTTTGTGCTTGATTATATAAGCGTTACCTGCACGATTAAAAGGCATATTTAAGCTAGTTAAAAAAGTCATTCCAAATGTCAGATTGGTAGAAGTGACACCTGATTTTGTTGACTTATATGATGTAGCAGCACTTTTGGGTTTGACGCGCCAGAACATGCAAAAGATTATAGTGAATAGTCAATGAGTACAACGGATCAGGGGAATGATCGGATTGGTGCATGGGCCTATTGTGTGTGTTATGCCTGCCCCCTCATCCTGAGACTTAATTCGTTAAGTCATTGAAATCAATCAGTATTGATTCGTTGTTTGGGGGTAGCTGAAAGCCTATCGGAAAACGCTATTAAATACATTTTTTGCGTGCAAAAACATAAGTAGGTTATTGATTTTACTTACAATATACCCATGACCCAATCAGATCGATCATTCCCCTGATCCGTTGTACTCATTGTTAATAAGCTTCACGCAATAATAAAAATCCCAGAACCGACAGGGCTTTCCACGGCCCAAGGTTGTTTTTGGCCTACAGGGCGTTTTAAGGCCCATTCTGTCAAGTTTTGCATTTCCGTTTTGGCGGCTTGTTTCATGGATTCTCCATTTTGGTTGATCAACATTTCGGCTTCGCGACGGAAGATGGCCCGCACAACATGGTTTTTCGGAAAGCGATAATAATATGAGGCCTCTTGTCCGCCCCCAGCATGGAATGAGAGCAGGGCGCACCATTTCCTTAAGGTTTTATCATCCATGTTATTGAGGGCATCAATCACGCTGTTTTGGATGCGGCCACGTAATTTCGCCTCTTTGGGGCGCGATAAACGCGCTATTGCGACTGAAAATGGCCCTAAATCTAAGGTTTCGGGATAGATTTGTGAGTCGTCAATGTAGTGATATTCCATTAAACCACCTTGTTCGTCTTGAATGCGCTTATCGGCTTTGACGATCCCTAATAAGGTGGCTTTGAGAAATATCCCCAACGTTTCGATATAAGACTTCACTTCTTCGGGCCGTTTGATCAGTAAATCTTGAAATTTTTCAAAGGCTAAGTCGGTATGCAAGACTTCGCCCCCTTCTAAAAGCGAGTAGTACGATTCATTGCGGTAACGATCTAAATCAGGAATCACCATCAGTGGAAAACCGGCCACTTCAGAGGCCCCATAAATGCGATCTGCTGACGTATCTAGGAACTTGAACAGTTGATTTTTCTGTTTGACTTTCTTTTCAAACTCTTCGTGATGCTCGGAGCCGGGCCGATAATAGCGGGCTACCCAGTAAACATATTGTCTTTGGTTTAACACCTTCTCTCTATCGACAAAATGGCTGGGTTCGGGTAACCAAGGGTGGGCATAATTCAGTAATCGATCAATCGCAGCTTGGTATTGTACGGAATCGGGTTTGTGACGCTCGGTTAAACGTTCAATCGTGTCAACCGTTTTGTCTTTCAGGTGACTCATGCTTTCATGAGCAAATTCAAGTAGGCGATTAATCAATTTATTTTCGCCTTGCTTGAGCGTGTGACGCATTGCCCATAAGTCTTTTGGCCCTTGTGGCCCTTGTTTTTCAAAAAAGCGTTTTTCCCATTCGGCTAAGGTGCTTTCTACAATCGGATGGTTATACTGATCAATATAAAAGCGATCCGTTTCTTGAGTGCCTTCGCTGATTTCTTGATAAATGGGTGACGGTTCGATCTTATCAAAGGCGCGAATGCGTTCTTTCAAACGCCCCCCTACTTCGTTTTTCAGGGCAGTGCGGTAATCCATCATTTGTTTTATCAAACCGGTTTCAACCGTCACTTCTTCACCTTGTGCATTCCTATCAATGACACCTCGCCCAATATAATCGGCCAGTCGATTGGCTAAGTCGGCCGCTGTGCCAGAGACTTGAGCTTGCAATTCGCCCTTCATCCGTCGCTCTATCGCTTCTAATGCGACTTCAATCACGGTTTTACGGGTAAACAGCCCTTTGACATCATCTAGCCATTGCAACAATTGTTGTACTTCTCTGGCCGCATTTTGACTGGCATTGCGATTTCGTTCCCCCATAGTTCTAAAATTATCAGCATCATCAGTCAATCGTTCACGCATCCGACGTAGTATTTCACGCGCAACATCAAAGCGATATTTGGGTTCGCTGAGGTAGCGTGTGATCAACTGATGGAGATTTTGGGTAACCGTTTGATAGTGGGTTTCACTGTTTTGCTGAATACTTTTAGAGAGGCTTCCCCAATGTTCTTGGCTGGCATCGCTGTGATCCAATTGATCTTGTAAGACATCTCGCATCCAGCGTTGTATTCTTTGTCGCGTTTGACTCGAATTAGCCATATTCAGAAATTCCCCTTTTTTCTCCAAAATGAGGTTTTCTAAACGATGTGTTAAACGCTCTTTGGTATCGCCCGTTTCTAAGGCCCGGATAAAATCACGGAAAGTGGTTTGATTGTTAATGCCAACTTGATGGAGCGTGTCATTTTCCAGCAATTCATCCAAATGCGGTGGAATAGGCCGCTCTTTTGTCCAAATTTCAATCAATTCCTTGACTAAACGATGTTGTACAGCCGTTTCGACGCGATCAACTGGGATATACAGTTTAGACAGGCCAAAGCTAGAATAGCGGCATGAAAAAACTTCTGTAAATTCAAGGCCTTCATATTGGTATTTATAAGGAAATACCCGATTCAGTGCCGTACTGAAATTGACTTCCGTTGCGCGACGCTCGGCCGCTAATCCACTCACATCTGAGCCGCTGCCATATTCAATATATAACCATTCAGCCAGCATCCGACACAACGCATTTTTGTCTTCGAGTGCGAGATTGCCAGCATGACTGGCCGGTGAATTGTCAATCAAATAAGTCGCATCAAACACAGGGCCTTGTAATGTTCTGCCTTGATCAAACATTTCCTTCGTCCAAGCCAGGGGAAAACGATGTAAATCTTCTTGAACAGCGCTTTCAACATCATTTTTGCTATAACCATAATGCTCTAATTCCATCAGAGCGGCATAAGAATTACCATAAACCCGCTCTTTTTTATTATTGTGAAAAACAGAGGGGAGTATGATAAGACTGCGTATTTGAACATTCGGCCATCTATCGCGTAAAGCAAAGGCAAAATCTAAAAACATGCCACTGCCCGTACCGCCGGCAACTGAAAAAATCAACCAAATATCGAGGGCCCCACTGTCTAAAATAACCCCATTGTCTTCTAAACTGCTATCAGTATGCGTCGCGACATTGCTGATTTTGCCGTGCATATCACGCACGGTTCGCATAATTTCATCGTAGTATCGAAAGAAAGCGAGACGCCCAAAACTGCGAATGCCACCGGCCCCATTGAGAATATGCCCATGTTTTTCTAAGCGTCTGTCAAACCAAGAAAAAATATGCGGATAATCATTAGGGTAATCATAAAAATTCTGCAAATCGGCTTTTTGAAGTTCCACCGAAACTTTTTCGCCTTCATCAAAATCGACTTCTTTCATCAAGAAATCCATTTCTTTCCCATCAAGCAGCAAGTTACGGATATCGGTATCGATCCAAATATGGCCCACATAAGGGGGATGTTTCGCGCCATAGCGTTCATAATACATGCGCCGGAAATTCAATAAAACTTGTTTCCCAGTACCGCCCAAACCGATCATCATTGCCGGATGCTGTTTTTGTATACCACTGGTATTTTCTGCCATTGTCTTCCTCTCCTCAAACATTAACCAGCGTTAACGCGATAATCGCCACCATGATGACTAAAAAGAAAATCAGTGGCCGCAACGCTTTGCCTAAAGAAATCCACATTAATAACATGGCTAGGTAAATAAAACCGATCGCGGCAAACCAACCCAGTCCAATTTGATCAAGCAATTGTAAAAATAAAACTAATAAATATAGGCCGACGGCCAAAAAAATCAGCGTATCGCGCCAAATGTGAGGATGCACTCCTTGACGGATTTGGTTTTTCAAGAGAATGCGGTATAACGAAAAACCTAAAATGAAAATGCCCAGTAACCAGAGAAACAAAATGACGAAAGTCTGATTATCGGGTAAGGTGACAGCCCAAATAGAGACGCGAGGCATCGCGTCTCTACTAGCCGCTGGCAGCGGGATAAGCGTCATAAAAACAATGAGTTGCCATTTTAGCAACAGGTGTATCGAGTGTTGTTTTATTTTTTGCATAGCCTCTTTTCGCCTGTGACAAATAGAATAAGGCTAGGGATTATATAATAAGAAGGGGTATTGAGTACAACGGATATGGGGAGTGAACGGATTGTAGAGACGCGATGCCTCGCGTCTCTGAGAATTGTGAGAGATTTTGATGGATTCGTATAGACGCGATTAGAGACGCGAACGAAGCATCAGAGACGCGAGGCATCGCGTCTCTACATTTATTCATCTAACTGTTCCAATATTTTCACCCAGGGTGTCCCTTTTTCCACTGCATATCTTAAAGAAGCAGCGTTTTGCTGAACTCGGTTCGCTTTTTGCTCCCCCAATTCTTCTACGAGATCAGAGAA
>JAYQWI020000391.1:0-6076 GCA_035871815.2 Candidatus Parabeggiatoa communis | reverse complement strand
CCAATTACCACTGACTTTGACTGCCCAAATACCGAAGCGATCACCTTTCAATTCATGCAACATGAGGCCCGGTAAATCCATATCTTCTGGACTTTCAGCTTGAGCTAAATTGGAGAGAATCAATCTCAGCCGTTTAGCGTGGTTTACTTGAATACCCGCTTTGCTGCCAGTACGATTGGAATGTTCTCAACCTTTATGGATAAACCTTTTTATCATCTTTTCCCTCCTTGAAAAATTATTTAGGAATAATCATGACAATCAGCGTTCTATCAAAAATCAGCAACAATCATGACAATCATGACAATCAGCGTTCTATCACATTACCCAGATTGGATTGACAGCTTTTGATTAAGCGATATCAAGTCATTATAAAACGATTTCTGATTCCCATCACTATCAATGATCCCATTTTCTTGATAGGTTTGATAGAGATAAAAATCACTGAGCAAAATAGGCAGTCCCCTATTTTCTATTTTTAATGCGTATCCAACATCACAAGATATCTGATCTAAATGGATAGCTTGCCATTCATCACTTTCACAATAAACGGTTTCCTCAAAGAGGGCTTGTTGTTTATCATCAAGCATCAAAACAGTCATGCTGGCTTTCTCTTTGAGCTCATTTTCTACCTTTTTCACTTTGAAATCCAGTTTAAAAGGTTTTTCCTTAACGATTTGGATCCCATTGATGTTATTCGTAATCGTTTGACTGAGTGTGCCAGTTGAATTTAACAAAACGGCTTTCTTTTGAAACGCGGCATCAAAGATGATTTCGCCCTTCTCTATTGCCCAACTGGGATAGTTTCTTTCAAAAACGCCATTTCTAATCACGTTGACAGGCACATCGCGCAGTGTCCATAAGCTATATCCAATGGTGTTATGTTGGATAATCAAGGCAGCTTCTGATAAAAAGTGGGGTAATTCTGCTGGCAGAATCCTAGTGTTTTGCTCAAAACCGGGGGTATTGTCAATGAAGTTAAATTGATCAATAAATAAGGCATTTTTGGTATGGGCGCGAAGCCAATTAAAAAAACGCAACATGCGATTTAAAGCCTGCTGCGCAGAGGTTGGATGCCCGTCATTAGGGGCACCCCACGCTGGCGTATAATACACCATAGTCAGTGGAATATCTGAATTGACATCAAAAGTGGGGGTATGACAAACATAAGATCGTCTACCTTGCGGATCACAATCCACTCTCACTTCTAGCGTTAAGCGGGGAAAATGGGCTTTTGATTCCTTAACGATTTTGTCAATCAACAAGTGATCCCAAAATTCACAGAATAAATGCGTTGTATTCGATTTAATGGCTGGGATAGGGATTTCACTAAAGGCCGTAAACGTTTGTCTATAACGTGCCGAAAGCGCTTCGAGTGTGTAGTGTTGTGCTAAATAGTTTTGATAACCGGTACGTTCGGCATACAAGAGTCGTTCTTCTTCAGTGCCTTGTGTAATGAGGATAAGCGCAAAATCTTCCCAAGAGAGGAAACCGCCTAATACGTTGCTATAAGATTTCGCTATCGCCCATAAGCGATCTAAATAGTCGCACCAAGCTTGCCAAATAACGGCATTATTACCGACAACACAAGCGCGTCGAAATCCATCCGGTTCACTCTCTGGCCCATGATCATGCGTATAACCCAGTCGCAAAATGATTTGTAGTCCCTGATCTTGCACTTTTTTCAACAGTTGTTCAAACAAACTGAAATACTCTTCATGATAAGTGATGGGATCAACATGGGTTTGAAAACCAACCCAAGGCACTAAAATGATGACGGTATTGAAACCCTGTGATTTAATGAAGTTGAGTTCTTCATCTATCTGGTTGATATTTAAATAACTCCAAAAATTACAGGCCCAACCTTGTCCCACTAAATGTGTCGCTTTGATTTTCTTGTCAGGGATACGAAACGTGTTGACTTCTGAGGCCTGAGGCCTGACTTCAGGCTCCTGAACGCCTGTCACGTCGGCACCGCCTGACTCTTGCAACCTAAAAGCGGCCACTTCAACCGATGAATGTGGCAATGGGGGTAGGTGAGTGGATAAAACAGCTTGCCATTTTTCTTGAAATTTTTTGCGATTGACAGCCTGAAAGGCTTTATAACCGGTGTTGATATCGGTGCCGGCCGTCATGCCTTCATGATGTATCACTTCCGAGTCGTGACAATATAAGACTTTATAACCTGCTTGACGTGCGGCAAAACATAAATCAGTATCTTCATAATAGGCGGGCGCATAGCGTAAATCAAAACCACCGAGTTGTGTCCATAACGATTTTCTAATCATCAAACTGGCACCAGAACAATAATCAACGATTCTGTCTTGATTAAACTGAGGCAGTAGCGGATTTTGTGAACGGCCATAATGATAACCACTGGCATCATTGAAAATAATACCCCCCGCTTCTTGCAAGTGCCCATCAGGATAAATCAACTTGGAACCGGTGATGCCAATCGTTTGATCGCTATCCATCGCTTTCAAGCTATTTAACAACCAGCCCGGCATCACTTGCGTATCATTATTTAAAAACAGAATAAATTCGCCTCTCGCCACTTCAGCGCCTTGCCGACAAGCGTGGACAAATCCTTGATTTTCTTCATTATTCAGAATTGTAAACGCGCCTTGCAGTTGTGCCAACAACTCAGCGGTTTCATCGGTAGAAGCATTATTAATGATAATGACTTCTTTGCTGATCGTTTGATCGCAAGCTTGTAGCGTCAATAAACAATTATAGGTATATAAGGCCTGATTAAAAACGGGTATCACAATACTGACACGCGGTGAAGGCACGTCTGGCAGCACAATCGGTAAGGTGACAGTGCTCACCCATTTAGGCAAGATTAACTCCGTTGTCGGTAAAACCTTCTCCGAGAAATCGGGAACAGGGGCAGCGGGGAGCAGCTTGTGTGCGACTAATAATTGGCGCAGCTTTTCGTATACCGCCGTTTCGCCATAGTGTTGTTCTATATAATCCTGGCCTTGACGAGACAGTTTTTCCCATAATGCCGAATCGGTGTACAAACGACAAACGGCTTCAGCAAAGCTATCTGGATCATCGGCGATCAAAACGGTTTCACCGTCAATCAATCCCATGCCTTCAGCACCAATACGGGTTGTGACAACGGGCAATCCCAAAGACAAGGCTTGACCGATTTTGCCTTTCATGCCAGCCCCGTAGCGTAGTGGAGAAACAAACACACGGCGTTGTGCAAATTCAGGTTCGACTTGATCAACCCAACCGACGATTTTAACGTGTGAACTCGCCAAATCTTTCACAAGCGTTGTCATATAACTGCCTACCACATAGAAGTTGATATCGGGCTGTGTGGTATGGATTTTAGGCAACACCGTTTCTGCAAAATAACACACTGCATCTTCATTCGGTTTATGACGATAATGACCGATAAAGACTAAGCCTTCTCGTTTTGTAAAAGGCGTATCAGGTAATGCATGGCGCTGATGAATATTAGGAATCACTGAAAAGGGCAATTGTGGCAATGCTTGTTGCAAGTGTTGTCCATCTTCAGGTGTCACCGTAATCACCTGATTCGCTAACTGACAATTAGACAATTCTTTGCGTTTCGTTTCCACCGCCCGTTCAGCCATACTGGGATTATCTTCTATTTCAGCACGGCGTTGCTCACGGATATAATGAATATCAACCGTATCATAAAAAATCTGGGTATCGGGATTCAATAAACGCAAAAGCGGAATATAACGATGAGCAACATGAACGCGGCACAACCAAGCTAAAGTAAATTGGCGAGAAGTTAAAAGCGCATTGATATTACCCCGGAAAACGTCAACACCTAATGCTTCAAGGGCATAGCGATATTTAAAATGAACACTATATCGATCATGGTGAAAAAAGGTGAGTTGATAACCCATTTTCACCAGCATTTTGATCAAGCTCAATAGACGTAATGAACCAGAATCTTGATCATAAGTTGGCAAAGTGGCATCAATGATCAAGATAGTAGGGGAGTTTTGATTTTTGATAGTCATCATATAACGACAAGGTATAACTACAAGGATCGTATTATATATATAATAAAGGATTAGAATAAACGCTAAAGACGCTAAAGACGCTAAAGGCGCTAAAGGCGCATCGTCACTTGCGTCACTTTTTCACGCAAAACGTTTGCGTGAAAAGTTATTTTTCTGTCTTAAATCCTTTATGTATGAGAAAGGGGAGCGATGCGTTTAAGACGTTCATGAAAACGAGATTTCGGCCAATCACGGCGCATCAAAGCAAAACGGTGCAAATCAACACGCTGTTGTTCATCAACTAAAATCTCTTCCTTCAAACAGCCCTCATGTTTAAAGCCATAACGTTGCATGATTTTGAGAGGCTGCTGATTATCCGGGCTGACATAAGAAATCAGTTTATGCAAATCAAAATGCTCAAAGCTGAGCGATATTCCAGCATGAATCGCTTCCCAGAGCGCATGAGTACCATGCCCATACACAAAACCTGCCAAAAATTCCGCTTTTTTATTAAACCGATCAATACCCGCTAAACCTATCATACCGATAGCGATTTGCGTTTTTTTATGGATAACCAATCCTTCAATCTCTGACAAAGGCTGAACTTCAGCTTGCAAGCTTAAATAGGAAAACAATTGCACAGGCGTGGGACACAATTGTTTAAGATAAGGTTTATAGGCTAAAAAAACGGGATTTTGTAACCAGCTATGATATAGCGGCGCGTCAAGTGCTGGGGAAAGGGGACGAATCAGGATATGTTTGCCCGTAAAAAAAGGCGGGGGAAGGGTTGGTGTAGTCAAAGTAGACAGTCATCAGTTAAAAATAGAGTACAACGACACAGAAATAAACGAATAACCTAAGTAGCGTTATGGAACAATCCAAAAAACAGAGGGCAACCACAGGGATTGCCCCTACCAATAATATCAAGGGTATGTAGGGGCAAGCCTTGTGCTTGCCCCAATCTATCCATCCACTTATGGTATGAATAAATTTATATTAAACTGGTATCAATAAACCTCAGCTGCGCCACCACCATAAGCGCCAGCGCCGCCACCGGCATCACCACCGTAAACATCACCACTACCACCGGGATCTGTGCCACCGGCCCCTGGCCCGTAAGCGCCTCCATCACCTGTACCGCCATCACCGTAAGCGCCTTCACCACCTGTACCGCCATCACCGTAAGCACCCTCACCACCGGTACCGTCACCATACGAGTCACCAGCACAACCCTCAGGCCCGCGTGTAATGTCATCCATTTCTGAAAACACAAATTCGTTGAAATTCTCACCCCTCAGAATGAAAACCTGGAGATGAAAGTCGCCTGGATAGCCCATTGATGGCACATCAATGTTCACCGATCCGGGATCTTCGCCCAAAGTGTAGTTTGCATATTCAAAATCAGGTGCAAGAATCTCTTCAAAATCAAAAATAAAACCATCGAACACCATGAAATTGGCAACGATCTTAAGGCCCGTCGGGCCAATCTTCAAATCGGGCATCCCTTCACCGTAGTCAGCAGTATCTTCAGAAGCAAAAATGAATACCGCGTCTCCGTTCTGAACATCGGGTACTGAGAGGTTGAGTTCATCAGGGGCTTGCGTATCACACATGACACCACCTCCGGCAGGCGGCATGTGCATACCGGGGCCAGGTTGATGCATAGGTAGCAAAGGTCCTTGGGCCAAAATAGCCGGGGCATAGAAAGGGAGCGTAGCAGCCTTACCAGTGAGTAAAAATGATGCAAATTTCTTTTTCATAAGCAATGTTAACCGCGCTTTTTAGGCCCATTTAATCGACCTGCGCGTGTCCTCCGAGTGAATTGAATTTAATAAAACGGGTAGCTCAAAACCTTGAACAACCACAGCGATAAAAAAAAGCAGCGATACTAAGGAAC
Source organism: Candidatus Parabeggiatoa communis (assembly GCA_035871815.2). GTDB lineage: Bacteria > Pseudomonadota > Gammaproteobacteria > Beggiatoales > Beggiatoaceae > Parabeggiatoa > Parabeggiatoa communis. The sequence goes on along the minus strand of JAYQWI020000391.1, from coordinate 193 downwards.
AATTATCACATCACATCAGTTATCAGTTATCAGTTTCACGCAAAAGTTTTTGCGCGCAAAAACTTTTGCGTGAAAATCAGTTATCAGCTTTGATCACGATGCAGTTTGTGAAAAATGTACTCTTAAAATACATAGTAATGAGTTTATCAAATAAGCATAGCACTTTCAATTTTAAAATCAAATCAATGTGCTG
>JAYQWI020000390.1:0-2404 GCA_035871815.2 Candidatus Parabeggiatoa communis | reverse complement strand
GATGTTTGTCATAACCGAAAAAATCAATTTCTATTATGCGCCTATCCTATTTCTTTCAACAATTTCCAGAATAGAGAGCGTTTATCATATAGCACCTATACTGATAATGTTGTCAATATATTGGTTCATCAAGTATAAAGTTTTCAGAGCGTTAAATTTTTCATTGATTGTTTTTGCGATATGGATGCTATTCCATTTTTGGCGGTATTGGTATTTTGGTGACTTAATACCCAATACCGCTTATGCACAAGATATTTCACTTTTATATCAGATGTCACAACTCTTTTCATTAGACGTGCATTATCTTAAACAATCATTTCATCTCTCAATGGAGATTTTTGTATCACACGGTGGATACCTTTTACTCCTTTTTTTTCCGTTGATAGGATTTATAAAACCGGATAGAAGAATACATTTTGCAATTTTTTTGCTTCTGTCTTTTGTGATGACCTCTTTTTTGAATCCATACCTATTTGGCCCAACGAGAATAGAGCATTCCAGAACGACTACACAAAAGGCTGTTTTCGTCATATTGATAATTTCTCTTTTAATCTTTCATTTAAACCTGACGAAAAAATCTATTTTTATTGCCGCATTATCTCTATTTTTGTCAGTGTTTATTTTTATGAACTTGAAGAAAGAAGCATTTTACCTAGGGTGGGAGACGAATTGGTTTAATCAGAACCGAAAAGAATTTGTTAGAGCCGCAGAAAAAGAGAAACTACCTTTTCCTACGATATCAAACCCAGATTTGGGTGTAATGAGTTGGCATAAACAATTTAATATTGTTGACCTTGGAATGCTTGGTACGCCCATCATGGCTAAATTGCAAAATGATCCTGCTATAGCTAATTATTTCTTTGAGTTTGCCGCCCCTGATCTGATTGAAAGTCACGGTGGATGGTCATGTCGCTATTATAACAGTCTATTTACTGATACTCGATTTAGAAAACGATATGTACCCATAAGAGAAAAAATGGGCTCATTGTCGTATTGCGGTGATAAAAAACTGCCCTATGGCATTTGGATTAGGAAGGACATTTTAAAAAATTCTAATTCAAATGAGAGAAAGCTGATAAATGAACTTGAAAAGAATTTATCTATAGATCGTCTTGCACAAGAATTAAAGTATTGTCAAACAACACAAGATTCAAATTGTGTTTATGTCTCAAGGACTGCTTATCGGTTTTTACCAGAATTCAGGAACCATAATGAAATTGAAAGGTTAAACAAGATTTTTGAAAAGAGTAGAACAAAAAATTATGATCTATATCTCATTAATGGATATAGAAATGGACAAGTGAACAAGCGCCTGCTAAAGATGGTGGGTTCACCTAACCCCGCTAAAGCGGGCTATTAAGGATAAATTCGCTCTGTACTTGTTTGGCAATAGGTTTTTTTTGTAGCTTGAAATTCTTCATAAAGGGTATTTTTCAGGGATTAAACGGATTGACAGGATTTATTAAAAAGTGTAGATTACCAGACTTTATTTAAACGAGATGGGGCAACCACAAAGGATTGCCCCTACTTGTATATTATTATTTGGGAGTTACCTTAATTTTTTAATCCATTCAATCCTGTTCAAAATCTTAATGGGTTCTTACCAATACTTTGTTAATTTATCACTAACCGCAGGAGTAATTGACAATGACAGAAAAAAACAAACCATCCCATACTAAAGATTCGGCTACAACGACTGACAGCCACATAGATGATCTTTTAGAAACCCGTCGGCAAGCTCTTAAAAAGATGGGGAAATATTCTGCCTATACGGCACCCGCTGTGATTAGCTTGCTAACCGCCAAGTCTGTTATGGCGCAAAGCGGTAGTAGTTAAATAAAACAAAGGCAACCCGGCGTGTTTGCCTGTGTCTGAACATCAATATTTATGTTCAGTACAATCAGTACAACGAAGTTGTACTGATTAGTGCATTAATCCTAAATCCGTTTATTTCGCTAATCCGTTGTACTAATCCATTGTACTAAACATAAAGTGAATCATTCAAACTCCAATAACCTTTTCCATGCCTTCGATAGTTATAAACCCAAACCTAATCAAGACTGGCAATTGCATTCCTCAGATGAGCAAGATAAGTTAGTTTCTCAATCTCACGAGGAGAGCTATTTATTGAATCCAATGGCCGTCTTTATTTGGACATTTTGTGATGGCAAAACCGAGGTACGGGCAATCAGGGCAGCTTTACAAGCCGTCTTTATCGAAAATAAAGCAGATATTGCCAAAGATTTATTCAATCTATTGAAACTTTGGCAAGAAAATGAATTTATAGCATTTGAGATACCGCGAAAAAAGAGACAACATCATAAACTCTGTATTGGTATGGCAACTTATGATGATTTTGATGGCGTGTATTTTTCAGTCCAAGCGATTCGTTGCTATCATCCTG
>JAYQWI020000389.1:0-3344 GCA_035871815.2 Candidatus Parabeggiatoa communis | reverse complement strand
AATAATGTCAAACATTTCAATAGAATACCTGATTTACGTTTTGAAACCTGGAAACAAAAGGATCAGCCTTAGATTTGTTTTTTCACACGCAGACGTGTTAAGCCATTTAATGCTTTGATTTTTATGCCCGCGCCCTGCGCGCGCCGCGATTTTTTTTGATTGTATTTACACAGAGTACAGCGGATCAGGGGATTGAACGGATTTGTTGTGAGGTGTTTTGATAAGATTGTTGAAACGCGATAGATTGTTTTTTTTGCCCTGTAATTGGAAATGGCCGACTCACCAAGGAGTGATATCCCCTGATCCGTTGTACTAAATGAGCGGAGCGGAGCTACAAGACTGAGGTTTTGGGGGGGGTCGGCCCGCGCCCTGCGCGCGCCGCTATTTTTTTTGAGGGCAATTACCTATTAATATTAAGGTTATTGAGTCACGTCATAAGCTGCAATTGAGTACAACTAATTACGGGGATAAACGAATTTTGTCAATCGTGTTATCAATCTGTTGTATTATTAAAAAATGTACACGCTTGAATAAATTAATTGATTGGAACCAAAAACCTAAATAAATATCGCACATCAATTCGTTTATCCTCGTAATTAGTTGTACTCAGGTTTGTTATTGGAGTGATCATCATGACAATCAGCGTTCTATCTAAAACCAATCTCACGCAAAGGCGCAAAGGCGCTTCGGTGCTAAGTTTTATTCTTAGCGTCTTAGCGGCTTTGCGTGAGAAAAAAGCTGATAATTAATCAACCTCAAAAATCAATCCGTTCAATCTCCTAATCAGTTCTACTCATTATCAATTAAACGTTGAAAAAAAAAGATAACGCATTAATATGACAACTCAACAACATAAAATCCCTATCACGCTTGGTGTCACGGGGCATCAAGATTTACGCGAAGCGGAACAGGAGAGATTGTGTCAATCTGTTCGTCAGATTTTCCAATTTCTTCGACAACATAATCCGCATACGCCCTTACAATTGTTTTCAGCCTTGGCTGAAGGGGCAGAACGATTAGTAGCTAAAGTCGCTTTGGAACAACAAATCGAATTGATCGTGCCGCTGGCTATCCCGTTGGATTTGTATCTGCAAGACTTTCAAACGCCTGAATCAAAAGCAGAATTTATGACTTTGTTTAATCAGGCGAAAGAAAATCAACAGGTGTTTGAACTGAGTTTGTTGGAAGGTATAACAAAGGAAAGCCTTCAGACGGATGTTGAAGCGCGTCGTCAACAAGAAGCTTTAGCCGGTGCTTATATCGCTCGCCATAGTCATATTTTGATTGCTTTATGGGATGGGATGCCTGTGAATAAAACCGGGGAAACCGCTCAAGTGGTTGATTTTAAACTGATGGGCGATATGAAGGATTTGCCGAAACGCTATAAACCCCAACATGGGCCTTTAGATGTGCCCGATACGGGGCCCGTGTGTCACGTATTGACAAGCCGAGAAAGTGGGCAGCCATTAGCTTGTGTCGGAGAAATGGAAGTTTTATTGCCTAACAATGACAAGACTAATAATAATCAATTAAATGATTTAAAACCGCTATTGTCAAGCGATTTAGAGGCCTTAAACCATTTTAATCAAGATGTGGCAAGGTATGCGACGGGCCCTAAATTGCAACGCCGTATTCAAAAAGGCCAGAAATCTCTCTTATCAGATACGCAATTGTGGCCAGTCTTATTGACACTGTCGCCCGCTTTTAAAACCATGCTGGGGGTGTATAGTACAGCGAATACCTTAGCCCGACATTTTCAATCGCGCCTTCGATTGCTTACCGGCATTATGCTTGGGATAGCGGCTGGCATGGTAGGCTTTTATGGTTGGTATACGAGTATCGCTACCCATCTGCCCGCTTTGATCGGTTATTTGATTTTATTTTTAGCCGGTTGGGGTATACTGTGGATTAATCAATGGCGACGTTATCACAGTAAAAACTTAGATTATCGCGCTTTAGCAGAAGGCTTGCGTGTGCAAATTTTCTGGCATTTAGCCGGTTTAACGGATTCCGTCGCGGATCATTATTTACGCAAACAACGCGGCGAATTGACTTGGATTCGACAAGCTATCCGAGCGATTAATATTTATGATTGGGTAGAAAATAAGGAAAATCTTGAAGTCGTGTATTGGCACTGGATAAGAAATCAAGCGCCTTGGTTTTTAAAAAGGGCGAAGAAAAATCAGCAGATGGCGAAAAAGCTGAGCGGCTGGATCGAAAAGCTTTTCCTATCAGGCTTGATTTTGATTATCGCCCTATTAGTTGGGCATGTCACAACAGTCATACCCCCCACCTCATTATCACATAAACTATTGATTTTATTAATCGCATTTCTCCCCGCGACAGGTGCTTTATTGCATCATTATGTCGAAAAAATGGCTTTTGAGGAACAAGCGAAACAATATGAACGCATGGCGACTTTATTTGCGAAAGCGGATGAGGAAGTGAAAAAGCTGATCAATGCGCCGATTCAAAACGAAGCAACGCAACAAAGGGCAGAAGAAGTCTTGTTTGAATTAGGCAAAGAAGCATTAGAAGAAAATGGGGATTGGGTGTTATTACATCGTAAGCGGCAATTGGAATTACCCAAGGGCTGATAATCTTGATAGGCTTATATAGTCTTTTTTATTTATTCATTAATTAAAATAGGAGAACATCACAACGATGGAAATTTTAGGTATTGATATTGGCGGTTCAGGCATTAAAGGGGCACCTGTTAATGTGAAAATGGGAGAATTGACGGTTGAGCGTCATCGTATTGCCACGCCGCAGCCTTCAACGCCAGAAGCGGTAGCGGATGTCGTGGCTGAAATCGTGCAACATTTTAATTGGGAGGGGCCGATGGGGTGTACTTTTCCGGCCGTGATTAAAAAAGGGGTAGTTTGCACGGCCGCTAATGTTGATAAATCTTGGCCAGGTACGAATGGAGAAGCCTTAATTCAAGAGAAAACGGGCAATCCTGTTTTATTATTGAATGATGCCGATGCGGCCGGGATTGCGGAAATGGCATTTGGCGCGGGTAAAGGACAAGAAGGGGTCGTGATTATGCACACATTTGGCACGGGTATTGGGAGTGCCATTTTTTTCAATGGGCAATTGCTACCGAATACAGAATTTGGTCATTTGGAAATACGGGGCCAAGAAGCAGAACATCGCGCCTCAGCGCGTAATCGCACCGATGAAGGATTAAAATGGAAAAGCTGGGCATGGCGCGTCAATGAATTTTTATCGCGTATGGAGGGTTTATTTTGGCCCGATTTGTTTATCATCGGCGGCGGTATCAGTCGGAAACATGAGAAGTTTTTGGATTTATTAGAAGCCCGTGCAGAGATTGTTCCGGCTCA
>JAYQWI020000388.1:0-2772 GCA_035871815.2 Candidatus Parabeggiatoa communis | reverse complement strand
AAAATTTCTCTTTTAATTTACTTACAACGTTAAAAATGGCATGAATTTTGATCGAAAACCTCGTCCCTTTTGGTATAGTTATTGCGTCCCTCATTTCTTTAAAAATCAATCAGTTATAAACTAAATTTCTTGAAGAAAACCCCGTTTTTGGCCTACCCCTAAAAAACTCAACACGTTGCTGATTTTAAAGGTTTTTGTAAAAACAAGGCCTTGCAAAAACGCGATATCATTTTTGATTAATGAGCATAAACGCGAAACATCGCATCTCTACCTCTCATTAATCGCATTTTTAAAATTTTATATCAATAAAATCAACAACAAACCGAATCGTCACTTTAACTTTTAAATACCCTCATTGAGTAAGACTATTAAAACAAGTTATTGAAATATCAGTCTTTTTGTGTTGTTGGCCTAATTCGATAGCTGCTCTTTTTAAAGGGCGAAAAATCGGCTTTTTGAGGCTGCGATCTTGGTTTTTAAGCGTTGTAAAATACTGATAACAGGCTATTTTCCTTGTGAAAGCAATATAACAATAATACATGATATCATTTAATATTGCAAACCTTTTATTCTTACCACACCCCAAACCCCCAAAGTTTTGAAACCTTGAGGGTTTTGGGCATTCGCCCTGGATTGCCCTTACAACCACAATAAAATGGTGGGTTTCCCTCCGCTACGCTCCGCTCTACCCACCCTACAAATCTCGAATTGACTTGCGGCTAAATGGATTTTGCAAAAGGCAAAAGCGCAAATTATATATAACGGTGGACAGGTGAAATACGAATTTTACACTATGTTCATATTTTTTCAAGGTAAAATTAAACCCCCTATATTAGAGTTTATACCGATTTAACGTAATTCATTGATTACGGCGCTAGAAACCGATGGCGAAGGGGGCCTTTGGATAGGCACGGCCGCTTTTTACCTTGAAGAAAACGGTTCTACTCGGCCATTTTCTCGTAGTGCGGGATTAGCCCATTTGACAAAAGAAGGCAGTTGGACAGTCTATAATAAAGACAATTCAGAATTGCCCGCGAATGACATTCAAGTATTGTATCTGGATGACGATGACGGTTTATGGATTGGTACGGGTTATCAACACCATAGCGAACCTTATGGAGAAGCGGGTGGTTTAGCGCATCGTTTTCCCGATGGGCGTTGGGAAGTGTTTAATAATCAGAACACGATTCTGCAAAACAGCGTTCAAGCGATACAATCCGATGAACGGGGCGGATTATGGATAGGCAGTTATCGAGGCGGCATAGCTCATCGAAAATCGGATGGCGCTTGGGAACTGTTTGCCACCTTTAATTCAGGCATACCGGGTAATGAAGTTTATAGCCTGGCTACCGACGGCAACCATCATCTTTGGTTGGGTACAGATAACGGTGTCGCTCACCTGTCTTTTGGACAAACATTGAGCGGTGATTTAAGCGGCCAACGCGCCGCGATTTTGATTTATCCAGAAAGCCGTGGCGGCACGCTCAAACATCTGTCCAGCGAAAAGATTAGTAGTTATGCTTATCAAGTCTTGTCAGAACGCTACTATCGGAATGAGGATATCTACTTCGTTGCTTATAAGCCTGAGATGGATATCAATGGCGATTATCGAGCGGATATCAATGCTGTCGATGCGCCCGTCAAGTTTGCGGAAAAAGCGAATGGCGCGCAAACGCGCAGTTTAAAAATAGACGACATTCGCCAAGCATTTGAATGGGCGAAACAACAAGGCACTTTAAATCAACCTTTGCTCGTTGTTTTAGTCGCCGAAGGCTTACCTGAAGGCCAGTTATTATTGAATCCCGATTCCAACGAAGCCTTAACGGCCGAGGATTTAAAACTCTTTTTGGATGATTATCAAGCCAGCACAGGCAACCCCGTTGTGATTGTGATTGAAGCCAGCTATGCCGGGAAACTGATTCCTGAATTAGCGAGCGATGAAAATCGCATTATCATTACCAGCACGAGTGCCGATCAGGCAACGCAACACACCGATTTTTTAGGGCAAGATGCGTTTATTTGGCGTTATTTCAACGAGTTACGTCGCGGCACCAACTTTTGGGATGCCTTCTATCACGTTTCGAGTGGATTATCACAACAGCCTCAAATTGAAGACAATCAACGATCTGGCCGATTAGCAAAACAGTTTTGTCTTAATGGATGTTTCACACTGCGCCTGAATCAAACGGTTTATCACGATGGTGATACGTTGCGTATCACCTTACCGCCATTACCGAGTGGAAAAGTGCCCTACATTGGGATCGGGCTACCTGATGGCAGTGCGGTGTATACCTTGCCTGAAAAGAATGGATTCATGCCTTTTGATGGCACAACACTGTCTGCTTGGCAAGATGGCAATGTGGTTGTTGAATTGCCGATTACTTCGGATTTAGCGCGTGGCGAGTATCCGTTGTATTTATTAAGAGTCAAAGCAGGAGTAGAGCCGTTAGCGCATCCTGAATTTTGGGAATTGAATGTGGGGGCGATGAGGGTAGAATAGGGTGTATTAGAGATTTTCAGCCAACAGCTAAAGCCAATAGCATCAGGCGTTGTCTGAAAGCGAAAGTCAATAAGCCAACAGCATCAGGCGTTGTTTAAAAGCGAAAGTCAATAAGCCAACAGCTAAAGCAGTTGTCTAAAAGCTCAAGTCAGGTGGTGGTGACTAACCCAATCTCTCATTTTTATTAAAAGCGCCATTTGATGCGAAGCTAATAAGCCAACAGCATCAGGCGTTGTCTGAAAGCGAAAGTCAATAAGCCAACTAAAGCCGTT
>JAYQWI020000387.1:0-9920 GCA_035871815.2 Candidatus Parabeggiatoa communis | reverse complement strand
ATTGAGTACAGCGGATCATCGGATTGAACGGATTGGTGCATGAGGTGTTTTGAGTTATTGTTCGTAAGTAAACTTTTTGAGTCAGATAATTAACTTGATTAAATTTCACATTAATCCGAGCAATCCCCTGAGCCACAGTACTAGACTCTTTTATAAAGATATCAAACGGTTGTACTGATTGCGTGAAAGCCAATGAATGAAAAGAGCCACCTCACCAAGGAGTGATATCCCCTGATCCGTTGTACTACACTGATTAAACTGATTAACACTGATTAATCCTGAGCATAAATCGACATTAATCATAACACCCAAATGCGATAAATCGCTTCAAGGCAAAATAGGTGATATGATGAAATGCTGATTCTACTTTGATTTTTCAACCTTCGAGCCCAAATTTTTGGCGTACAACCGTTTTTGGCTCGAAATCCTTAATGTGATGACACGATTCCCCTTTTTCCATTGCCTATGCCAAGTATCTATGATTTAAAACCCGCTTTTCAAAATCTATTACGCCCCCTTTGCCGCCGTCTTGCACATTGGGGTATCACGGCTAATCAGGTGACTATCGCTGCTGTGTTGTTATCGCTAGGTATGGGGGCCGCTATCGTCTTGCAACCGCACACGGCGTGGATTTTATTATTTTTACCCCTCATCTTATTTGTGCGTATGGGGCTCAATGCCATTGATGGCTTGTTAGCCCGTGAACATGATATGCAAACACCGCTAGGTGCGATACTCAATGAATTGGGCGACGTGGTTGCCGATGCCGGTTTGTATTTACCCTTTGCCCTATTGCCGGGTGTGATGCCTTCTTTAGTTGTTATCCTGGTATTGTTAGCCATCGTCAGCGAAATGACAGGGGTGATTGGAGTGCAAATCGGTGCCAGCCGCCGCTATGACGGCCCCTTTGGTAAAAGCGATAGGGCCTTTGCCTTTGGCATCATTGCCTTATTACTGGGTTTAGGGATATCGGCAGACGTTTGGCTCAATATCGTTCTTGAAATCATGATCGCTTTCTCAATTTTCACGATTTTCAACCGCGCCTACCAAGCTTTGAAAGAGGTTAAATAAATCATGTTTGAATGGCACATCAAATCCTCTCTGCTCTGGGCAAGTGCTGGGATTATATTATTATTAATCCTTGGCACAGTCATCATTGCTTTTTTGACTCATCGTTATCCGGCGAAAGACTTTAGCGAACTACGCGCACGTTTACGCTCATGGTGGTGGATGGCGGGGATATTTATCCTTGCCATGCTCATCGATCCCGTTATCTCATTGGTTTTATTTGGCTTTTTAAGTTTTCTCGCCCTCAAAGAATATCTCTCGTTAATTCCCACTCGTCGTGCTGATCGGCGTGTCTTATTTTGGGCTTATCTCGCCATCCCTGTGCAATATTATTGGATAGGCATCGCTTGGTATGGCGTATTTATCATTTTTATTCCCATCTACATGTTCCTCTTATTGCCCATTCGGATGATTTTGATTGGTGAAACCGAGGGATTTTTACGGGCCGCGGGCACATTACACTGGGGCTTGATGACAACCGTATTTTGTTTAAGTCATGCCGCTTATTTCTTAGCCTTGCCTGAACAAGGTAATCCCATCGCAGGCGGTGCAGGGCTCTTATTATTTCTCGTTTTTCTCACCGAATTTAATGATATATCGCAATACGTCTGGGGCAAATTGTTCGGCAAACATAAAATCATACCCAAAGTGAGCCCCAATAAAACTTGGGAAGGATTTCTAGGGGGATTGCTAACAACGACATTGTTAGCCGCTTTAGTTGCCCCTTGGTTGACCCCTTTGATTTTGTGGCAATCCGTATTTGCAGGTGTTTTAATCGCATCAGCCGGTTTCTTTGGCGATGTCAGCATTTCAGCCCTGAAACGAGATTTAGCGATTAAAGACAGCGGCAGTTTATTGCCAGGGCATGGCGGCATTTTAGATCGGGTTGATAGTTTGACTTACACCGCACCCTTGTTTTTTCATTTTGTTTATTATTTGCATTATTGAAGCCGGATGGTGGGCAACAAAAACACGTTATCCACCCTACATCGCATTGTTGTTTTGTCAAATAAAAAAATCCGTTGCTTCGTTGAACTTCGTTTCGGAAAGAAGCTGTACTATCAGCGGGATGGTGGGCAACCGGTTGTCCACCCGATGTCGCATCCTTGTCTTTTCATTTTGTGTCTTATTAGATTAATAAAGCAGAATGGTTTTTTTATTAAAGACCTATTTTATAATTGATAATTGATAATTGATAATTGACATGTTACGTTGGCTATTTTTTGCATTGGTGGTACGTCCACTTATTTTGATTGTAATTGGCTTGAATATTCGTCACCGTGAGCGTTTGCCTCACGAGGGGCCGGCGATAATCGTTGCTAATCACAACAGTCATCTTGACACACTGGTATTGATGAGCCTTTTTCCCCTAAAGCGTTTATCGCAAATTCATCCTGTCGCGGCGGCCGATTATTTTTTGCGTAATCGTCTCTTAGCCTGGTTTGCTCTGCGTATCATTGGCATTATTCCCATCGCACGAAAAATGCAAGCCCATAAGGATCCCTATGAAGCCGCTTACACCGCTTTGTCAGAAGGCAAAATTTTAGTTTTATTTCCTGAAGGAAGTCGAGGTGAGCCTGAACTCATGAGCCAATTTAAAAATGGCATTGCCCGATTAGCCAAAAACTGCGCTGATGTGCCCGTGATACCCATTTTTTTACATGGATTAGGAAAATCGCTTCCAAAAGGGGAAAGTATTTTAGTGCCCTTTTTTTGTGATGTGTTTGTTGGTAAAACCCTAACATGGGAAGGGGATAAAAAACGATATATGCAAAAATTGGATAGTGCAATGCTTGATTTAGAAAATGAAGAACAGTTTGCACTGTGGGAATAAGATTTTTTGATTAACTAATAATAAATTATTAATTTATTGCTTTATCGCTCTCACGGATTTTTTTCAACATTGAAAGGGCGAAGAGCCCTCGTTTTTTATCGCATGTTTGTAATCGCATTAGACTGATGAAATGCGTTATTCATTATTCGCAACTGCACAAGTTGCGAATTTTTTGACAAAAAGACTTGCCAACCGATATTAAATCATTTATGATACGCGCCCTCACTGACAAGAGAATCAACCTCAGTGCTTAATGACTAGGTCGTTGTCATGATGTCAATTGATGATTTTAAGATCAAAAACCCTTTTTTAGGATTTTTCATTTTCATTTGTCACTTGACATACTCATTCTACATGGTAGAATGTGCGCCTCTCAAAAACAAAACGCGGGAATAGCTCAGTTGGTAGAGCGCAACCTTGCCAAGGTTGAGGTCGCGAGTTCGAGTCTCGTTTCCCGCTCCAAATTCTTATATTCGATCTAAATCACCGGCTGGATGGCAGAATGGTTATGCAGCGGTTTGCAAAACCGTGGATGTCGGTTCAATTCCGGCTCCAGCCTCCATAAGCACACTTTAACAAACACAGTGGGTGCAATTATTGCACTTACAAATAAATGCCTGGGTGGCGGAATTTGGTAGACGCAAGGGACTTAAATTAATTTGAGCACTTAAAGCGAAATCTTTAGGTGAATGGAGTCTAATTCGGTGAAACCTTTAACATGGCAACGCCGAGCTAAGCTCAACTCGATATATATAATAATTGAAGAGTTGAGAAAGTGTAGAGGCCATACGGCTCCTGCCTGACTAAATTACAAGCTAATTTAAAGGCAAAGACAGGGTCCAGACCCCAAACACATTTTTGTTTATTGTTTAAACAATAGATTAATAATAATGTGGCAGCGAAAGTTGTAGTGGGTAAGAAAATCCCTCGATGGTGACATCGTACCGGTTCGAGTCCGGTCCCGGGTACCATTCTAATTAATGAATGGACACACAAACATAACTTGAAGTTATGAGTTGTTTGTCGGTTTTATAAGTGATAATAAAGATTGATGATAAACATCATTCCCCATTCCCCATTCCCCATTTTCAAATCCCCATTCGCCGCTAAAATGTTTATACATCAACACATTAGCCGCGAACCCATTTTTGATTAAGAGTGATAGATTACTATGTACACAGCACACTTTGGGCTGAATGCTGCACCCTTTTCTATCACCCCTGATCCACATTACCTCTATCTCAGTGGCCGCCATCGTGAAGCTTTAGCACATTTATTATATGGTGTTAACGAAGGCCCAGGGTTTGTCTTGCTCACTGGTGAAGTCGGTACAGGCAAAACCACACTCTGTCGTAGTCTAATTGAACAATTATCCGAAACGGTTGATGTCGCCTTATTGCTCAACCCCCGCCTCAGCTCTATGGAATTGTTGGCGGCCTTGTTCGATGAATTGAGAATTCACTACGAACCAGACTATAGCCTCAAAGATTTTATTGATACCCTCAGTAGCTACTTACTCACCGCGCATACCGTCCAGCGTCGCACCGTACTTATCCTTGATGAAGCACAAAATCTCAGCGAAGAAGTTTTAGAGCAAGTACGCTTATTAACCAATCTGGAAACCTCAAGCCAAAAACTCTTGCAAATTATTCTGGTTGGTCAACCAGAATTAAATAAGCTGCTCAAACAAAATAATCTTCGCCAATTAGCACAACGCATAACGGCGCGATATCACCTCTTGCCCCTGTCTTTAAAAGATACTCAAGCTTATATCAATCATCGCTTAGCCATCAGTGGCGCTAAAACCCCCTTATTTACTGATGCCGCCATGCGCCTGATTTATCGTCATTCCGGTGGCGTTCCTCGCTTGATCAATATTTTATCTGATCGGGCCTTATTAGGTGGATACGTTAAGGGTAAAAATCAGATTGATAGCCAGATTGTTCGAAAAGGTGTACAAGAAGTCCGTGGGGAAAATAATCTCGGTGAACGTCGTTCACCACTAGGCTGGGTGGTTGCGATGTTGACAATCATTTTACTCGCTGGTGGATTGATGTGGTGGTTCTCAGAATCCGACATCGCTTTTTTCAAGCAAACCACATTCTCCAATGGCTTGTCTTTGTCATCTGACACACAGGCAGCCCCTGAAAACCGCCTTCTTGAAAAACCTCCTGACAGTCTACCGGTAAACCTTCCCCCACCGGCTCCCCCCAATTTATTAGACTTATTACCCCAAAACACAACGGAATCGGCCTTTGTCAGCCTATTTAGTCGTTGGGAGCTAGACTACACCAGTTTAGTTGGTGATAAAGCTTGTCAACGGGCCGAAACACGAGGATTAACCTGTCTGTTCAGAACAGGAAATTGGAAAGACATGCGCCGCTTCAATCGCCCAGCTGTGATTGAATTAGTCACCGAGGAAGCGAAACAATATCTGGTCGTGGTCACCCGCTTACAAAATAATGTCGCCACTCTAGCTTTGTCAGGACAAACATTTGAATTTCCCATTGAAGCAATCAATGAATATTGGCTAGGCCAATTTTTAGTACTTTGGCAACCGCCAACATTACCAGTGCCTGTCCTTCAAGTCGGCATTAGCAACGAATCCGTTATTTGGATAAGAAAACTTTTAGATGAGATTGAAGGATTACGCGGCGAACCGCATACCTTATCACCGCTATTTGATTATGCGTTAAGACGACGAGTTATCACGTTTCAACGCCAACAAAAATTGGATCCAGATGGTATTGTCGGAGAACGAACGCTGTTAGCGTTACAAGCGTTAGCCGGCCGTGGGCCACGGCTTTTTGATTTGTGATCAAAAAGTTATAGCTTTGGATAAGTACAGCTAATTACGGGGATAAACGAATTTAAGCATAGAGGGCTTTTAATTCGTTTATCGGCCCGTCATTAGCGACGCTTAACAAAGTTGTACTCAGCTTAATCCGTTGTACTCAATTATTTAAACAAACCACCCCCAATCAGGTAACTCCAAAAAATTAAAATACCCACACCTTTAATCAATCTTCTTTCATTCTCTGCGGCTCTGCGGCTCTGCGTGAGCAGACAGTTTGTGACATAAGATTTGTATGCATAGAGTAGTGTGGTTATTTTGGGTATTTTATTTTTTTGGAATTGCCTCATAAGAAGTACAGCTAATTACGGTTTGATAAGCGAATTTAACCCTAAAAAAAGAGGAATTAAATTCGTTTTGCACCAAAATTAGCTTCGCTGAACTTCGTTGTACTCAGCTTAATCCATTGTACTCAATTGTTTAAACTCCCTTTTCAACAATCCCTTTATTCCCCAAATCCATTATACTTTTATATTTGTTTGCATTTTTGCTGTAATGTTATAAAATAAATTAATATTTACTAATTTACTAATTAAAATTAATAATAAATAATTCATCAATTCAACTTCAGAGGTGTCAATAGGACTATGCTTTTTACACGTATTGAAAAAATCGAGTTGCCAGAAACAGCAGAAGAGGGTAAAGGTTTTACGGTTGTTATGGTTGTTAACGGTGAAGCGCCCTTCGTTCAACTCATTGTTCGCCACAATGGCGGTTGGGAATGGATTGTCAAAGGCCAGTATGTGACTGATGAAGGACAAGGCAGTTATCGTTTTGACGTGCCCCCTGAAGCTTATCATGATGGGATCGCCTATTTACAAATCGAAGGCTGTCGTGTTGCTGATATTCATGCCTCGCGTCCAGAAAATTGGATCAAAACGTTCCGCGAAATCCAGATCGTAGGCAACCCCAGTTCTCAATCGGCCCAACAATCGGCCCAACAATCGCAACCAAAGCATTTTCCAAAACCCTCTGTGACTTTGGGAGAGTCTAACCAGCCAGTGATCTATTTCGGTATTCACAAGCACATGCACCAGCCTTATTACAATGCCACCGAGATGGATTACTGGGATGGTGAAAAGGATAGTATTTTTGGTCAACGGGGAGGCCCTTATACCCATTTTATTGCCGCAGCCGTGCATCAATATATTGAAGGTGGATTAGCTCATGCTGGCTTATCAACAAGCTGGTCAGGTTCCTTGATTGAACAACTTCATCGTTGCAATGAAACAGGGCGAGGGCAAGGTGCTTTTGGTAACTGGCATCATGCTCTCCGTGATCTGGCCGGGGCGAAAACCGCATTAGGCAATCCCCGTGTTGATTTTAGCGCCTTCGGCTTTTTTCATCCGCTCATGCCACTGATTCCAGCGCGTGATATTGTCGGCCAAATTGAATGGCATCGTCGTATTATTCGAGACACCTTTGGCGTAGAAGCCAGTGATGTCATGTTTCCACCGGAAACCGCTTTTCAGCCTCACATGATTCCTGCCCTGAAACAAGCTGGTGTGAAGGCCATTCTCTATGATTCCATTCACCACTTCCGTGCGTGTCAAGATTACCCTTATGCGGGTAGTAGCGAAGGGATGCTGCCGCCCAATCCGGCTGATCAGATCAACCCACCCGTTAATGATTGGCTGCACTTGCAGAACATCTGGGCACCTAGCCAGATTTCGCCGCAATTATTAAAACCCTGCATACTGTACTACACAGATCATCAAGGAAAAGAGCATGATATCATCGGTGTACCGGCAGAACGCTACTTGGGTAATGAAGATGCGCGTGGCGGGTATGGGGCTTTACAATATGAGATGGTAATGGGACAAATTCACGATCAGCTTCGCAAAACTAACAACTATGATCCAAAACATCCGCCCTTTTTCGTACTCCATTCAGACGGCGATAATTATGGTGGCGGGGCAGATAGCTACTATACTTGTAATACGGCCGGCTTAGTCAACATGTGCCAAACCGATTCCCGTTTTCAACTGATTACGATCAAAGATTACCTACAACGCTTCCCCGTTGATCCCAAAAATAGGGCTCATGTTGAAGCAGGTTCATGGGCCGGAGCCGATAACGGCGATCCGCAGTTTACCAAATGGTTTTCATGGGCAGAAAAAGACTATTCACCTGATCTCAATAGCTGGGCCGTTTTAACCGCATTACAAAATGTCGTGTATTCCCTTGAAGATGCTGGCCAAGATTCAGGCATGATAGACACTTTAAAACGACTACTCTACACAGCCGAAACCAGTTGTTATTGGTATTGGACAGGGCAAAACGTATGGGATGCACAAGTCACCAATGCCGCCAATAAAGCGATAGACATGGCACAGGGCGCGATAGATAACTTATTGCGAACAAATCGCGATAAAACCGGCCCAACCATTTTCGTCCCTTGGGTACGCCCAGCGAATCCAGGCGGAAAAGATTGGGGACAAGGTGGACTGGCAGAAGCAGCCCGTGAAGCCACTTTTCGCACCTTAGTCCACGATATTTCAGGCCTCAAAAAGGTGACACTACACTATCATGATACCAAAAGCCGTTCCAAGAAAAAGATTGAAATGAAAAACAGCGGCCCTTATCCGTCACGTATCAATCCCTCAATCATTGCAACCCAATATCAAGTGATCCTACCAGCGGGTACGGGTAATATTCGGTACTTTGTAGAAGCCAGCGATACGCGAGGTAATGTTGCTTATAGCCCCGTCGGACGGATTCATATTGCGTAGCTCAATCTGGGCAACCCCTTTACCAGAAAAAAAGAGAACCTTAAATGTTCAAACACTTATGGACAGGCCTATTATTGATCTTAATAGCACCAGCCGCAGCGGCCTCAACGCCTCAAGTCGTCGCGACAATCAAACCCATTCATGCCCTAGTCAGTGGCGTGATGGCCGGTGTCGAAACACCTTATTTATTATTACCCGGTGGAGAATCCCCCCATCGTTATAGTTTACATCCCTCACAAGTCAAGCGATTACATGCCGCCACGCTAGTGATATGGGTAGGGCCTACCGTAGAAAGCTTTTTAGAAAAAACCTTAACAACACTCAGTAACCCAAGCCAGATTTTGCGTTTAATTGATCTACCTGACTTAACCCGATTGAAAATACGCAAGGGCAAGGTTTGGGAAACAGAACATTATCATGCTGATGCCCACCACCACACTGATTTTGAGATCGATCCCCATATTTGGCTCTCACCTGAAAACGCCAAAATCCTAGTACAAACGATAGCCCAAACGCTCATAAAAAGGGATGCCAACAATGCCGATCACTACACCGCTAACGCCACTCATCTGGTTAAACAACTGGAACAACTTGATCAGGATTTAAAGCAACACTTAGCGGCCGTCAAAGACATCCCCTTTTTAGTATTCCACGATGCCTATCAGTATTTTGAACAGCATTATGGACTGAAAGCAATCGGGGCCGTCAGCTTATCCTCAGAAATCCGTCCAAGTGTGAAACGCTTATATCCATTAAAGAGACAACTAAAAAGGCAGAAAATCCATTGCGTTTTCAGTGAACCCCAATTTGAATCCGCCTTAGTGGATACCCTCATAGAAAACAGTTCAGTACAGCGCGGTGTACTCGACCCGTTAGGTGCAGAATTACCAGCAGGAACAAAGAGTTACTTTACCCTCTTACGCAATATGGCTGACTCGGTTAGGGAATGTTTACAGACGGGTAATAAGAAATAAACGCTAAAGACGCTAAAGACGCTAAAGACGCTATCAAGAGAAAACTTTGCGCCTCTTGCGCCCCTTGCGTCTCTTGCGTTAATTTTTTTTTCAGTTCTAAATGACCCACAATTTATAATGAAAATAAAAATGAAAAATCGCTTTTTAAACATGACCTTATACAGCCTTGTCGCTGTTCACACTGGCGTTTCCGTCGCCGCATCCCAAACCCTTGCCCAATCAACAACACCGCCCACTCATGAAAGAGGTGTTCAGCCCACGCTTGTGCCAGATAATGCTCAACCCCCATTAGATATTGATATTCAATATCGCCACCGTCGCAACAATACCGACGACTTCAAAAGACTCAATGACGGTGACACCTTATACTCCGGTGATCACTATCAAATTATTTTCACCCCCACCGAAACCACTTATGTGTCTATTTTTCAAAAAGGTTCTTCTGGCAACCTCTATCA
>JAYQWI020000386.1:0-12756 GCA_035871815.2 Candidatus Parabeggiatoa communis | reverse complement strand
CTGATGCGACAAGGTTATACTGTCAGTTGTGTCGAACACGTCGGCCCCTGGGCCGATAGCCTTTTTGCCCAAGCCAAAGCGCATTATGGTTGGTTAATCGAACGTACTCAACAATACTTACAATGGCGTTATGAAGCCCATCCAGATTACCGTTATTATTTTTTTCTAGTTCGCCAGTGGGGCAAACCAGTGGGTTGGTGGTTAGGGCGCGTTGAAGGTGAAACCTTAATAATCGGAGATGCCCTGTTCGCTCAAAAAAGCATTCAAGCCGCACGCGCTGGTTTAATAGGCGGATTGCGTTTTATGCAACAGCAAAATGAAAATATTCAAACAATCCGTGGCTGGTTTTCTCAAACCCCGTTATGGTGGAATCAAATATTAGAAGCATTAGGTTTTCAATCACAAAGACAATTCCAAAATTTAGATTTATGCGTCACCCTATTTGAAGATGCATTGGAAGCGCAACGAATCGGAAAACAGTTCTATTTTACCCAAGGAGACAGCGACTTATTTTAATTTAATTATATTGTTAGGGCATGTTCGCCCTTTTGCCGTAATTTATTTGAAGCGGGCTTTGAAAAAATGTTTTTGCGCGCCAAGTAGAGACGCACGGCCGTGCGTCTCTACATTGAAACTATGCGATGTTTATGAGAAAGGGTTAGATAGAACGCTGATTTGACGGATTATCACTGATAAAAAAAATCAGCGTCAATCATGACAATCAGCATCATCAACGTTCTATCCCTATTAAAGCATTAATTTATAACTGATAACTGATAACTGATAACTGACAACTGAAATATGCATAAAAAAGACTTTCTTGAAAAACTCTTCACCGTATTCAGTCATATCAAGGTGTCAAAATGGCCCTTGTTTATGACTTATCGTCCACGCAATTTTGCCATCAAAGGCAGCCAAACGCGAGAAGTTTTAAAACTCGTTAAACCAGGCGATATTTTAGTGCGTTCTTTTAATCAGTACCTTAATGGTTATTTTATACCAGGCACCTTCAAGCATGTTGGTTTCTATCTCAGTGAAGTCACTGAGCAACATCTCAAGCAATTCGCTCATGTCGAACACTTCGGCGAATTTAACACCGGCCGGCAAATGGTGATTTACGCAATAGGGAACGAAGTATTTCTTGAAGATTTGATTGACTTTTGCCGTTGTGATGGTTTAGCCATCATGCGTTTCCCCCGCCATTTAAAATCTCGACAACGTCGTCAAATTCCAGAGATTTTACAAGCGTATTTTCAAGATCCCACCGCCAACAGTGGAGAAGAAAATCAAGCGGATACGCAAGAACCGGCTGAGAAAACCAGTTTCTTAAAAAAACTCACATCTCGAAAAGGTTCTAAATCGGAGAAAACAGAGGCAGAAGAAGAGTCAGAAACCATCCCTGTGGCAAAAACACATCACGTAAAATTGGATGCCACCACAGCGGCTATCGTTAAAGCCGAAAAAGATATTGCACAACACATCGCCCAAGGCAAACCTGTTGAATTTGAAAAGATTTTCAAAATTCTGTATCGGATAGCGATAAGAGAACTCACCACACCTCACCAAATTAATTTAGGCATAGCCCCTTTTCATGGGACAGCCAACACTGAATTAGTGTACTTTATCACCAAAAGCTTGTGCTGGAATTATGGGATTGAAGCAGAAAACAATCGCGTCTTTTTTAAATCGCGTGACGTGATTCTGCCAGATGCGTTTGTAGACGGTGATCTTGAAGAAGTTTGGAAGAGTGTTTTACTCTAAGATTGGTGTTGGTATAGATTTTTAAGTACTGAACCATAGCTGTAGGGGCAACCCTTGTGGTTGCCCATTGTGAAAATCCGAACCTTCGGTGTGCTCCGCTAAAACTTGAGCGTTTGGAGTATATTAACCAGTAGGCAACTTGGCTAATCTTTACTCAGGCAATTGATTCCAATCGCTTTCATTAGAACAATCACCCGTGATCATGGCATTAAAACGAATGCCTTTTCCGCGCAACAGTGCCATGACTTTTTCGACATCGGCATCGGCATACGGGGAGGCATCGGTTGCAAACAGGATATCGGAATTTAATCAGAGACGTAATATTTCATGTACCACTTCTCATTATTAAAGTTGTCATTAATCATATAACTTATTGATTTTTTGTATATTTTTTATGAGTTTTGTTTAAAATGAATGCGAATTTAATAATCAATTATTAAAAAAGAAAATAAACGCTAAAGACGCTAAAGACGCTATTTGCTATTTATTAATTAAGAAAAATCTTGCCTCCTTGCGTCGCTTGCGTCTCTCTTGCGTCTCTTGCGTTATAAATTGAATAGCATTTGGTGCCTATTGTGATAATGTAGTGATAACTGATAACTGATAACTGATAACTGATAATAATGCAAATACCTTTATTGAAAGATCATCATGCTCATCCTTTTATGGCGGCTGTTTTGAGAGATTGTATTAATTTAAATGCGGTTTCGACAAAAAAAGAGGCGCTTTCTTTGATCAAAATGGGGGAGGAAGAAATCAATCTGATTTTGGGCTGGCATAATGGTAGGTATACTTTTGAACAAGGGGATTTAGAGCAATTGCCGCCTGTGGTGATTTGTAATAAGTCTTTTCATAGCTTTTTAATTAATCCAGCGGCGAGGGAGAAGTTACGGCTTTCTTATCCTGAGATGGCTATGCGTATTGACGATAAGCTGTGGGTGGATAAAAATCTGTCAAAGATTCTGAATGTGATGGCGAGTATTCACGCTTATACGCCTGAAAAGATTATCCTGTTTTTTTCTGATCTCTTAGAGCAGCATGGGGTTTGGTATCTTGAAGAGATGTTATTGCCTAATGAGCAGGCTTTTAATATTTTAAGCGATTTCGGTTATTTGAATCGTACCCGATTGTGGGCTGATTTGGAGACGTTTCATGATCTTAATCTGGCTGCACAAGAAGCGGTTTATGGTATTAAGCTATTTCTTGATGGTGCGATTGGCAGTTTCACTGCGGCGCTGAAAGCGCCTTATTTGAACGGGAAAGCAGGGAGATTGGTTTATTCTGATTCGGCATTACGGTTGCTGATCAATCAAGTCATCGATATCAATAAAGCGGTTGCTTTACATGCGATTGGTGATCTGGCGATAGCACAAGTGATTTCGGTTTTGAGTGAAATCAAAAGGGCGCATGGGGTGATTCCGATGACGCGCATTGAACATGCTCAATTGATTTCTCAAGAAGAGGCTGAGCAGGCTAAAAAACTGGGGATCATTTTGTCAATGCAGCCTAATTTTAGTCGCGAAGCGATTCAATATGAAGATAGGTTATCAGAAGAGTATTTGAAGCGACATAATCCGTTTCGGATGTTGATTGATGAAATCGGTTTTGTGCCTGGTGAGGATTTGATTTTGGGTTCGGATGGTATGCCGTATGGGGTACAAAATGCTTACAAAAGTGCTTTATTTCCGCCGTTGCGGAGTCAAGTGCTGACTTTGGATGAGTTTGTTCAGGGATATTGTTTGCCTGATAAATCTGAGGGGTATATTGATATCGGAAGTGATGAGAGCTTTGTAATAGTGGCTGATTAGCGCCAATTGTTGTAGGCACTTTAGCGCCTACTAGATTTTAATGGTATCAAAACGAGAAAAAGTATGAAAAAGGAATGGGCTTATGTACCAGAATGTCTATACCGTTCAGGCAATAGCAGCAGTCCAAAATTGGATCATGTTAGAATCAACAGAGGCCCAGATAAAGATGATGACATAGCAACCACTGTTATTAATGGCATCACTTATGTCTATCCTAACACTGGAGGCATTTCAGTTTTTAATACACCAGACTATACACTGAGTAAAAAATGGTGGATTTGTTATGCAAACGTTATTTTGCCAAGTAAATTAATTCTTGTACATGATAGTACAGCCTTTAATGGATGCAAGCACTTCACGATTTCTCCTAAATATTTTATGACGTTAGATGAGTATAAGAAACAACTGATAAACTTTGAAAAATGCTTTCAAAAACATTTCATGTGACAGGAAAACGATTATGAAACTCAATACAAGCCAAATTAGAATCGTTATGGCGGCATTAAATTATCAATTAGAAGATTTAAGAAGAGAACACAGTCAATTTGAAGAGTCTCAAGAAGATGAATTGGCTGATATGACGAATGATATTTTAGTTCGTGAATGTTTGTTAGGTGAACTGGAAGCGTCTTATCAACAAGCATTTGATGTGCTTGAAAGAAAACAAGCTTCGTTTGGATAGGGCTACGGGTGGGCAAAACGTCAATGCCATATCGTATCGGGCAAATACACACGCAGGTAGGCCCCTACAAAACAACACTTATTCAGGGGTCGTATGGGCGAACCTGCGTGTTCGACTAGGCTAAACTAGTCATTCGCTAATTTTGTTTCTCCGATGACAAGCTCTGAACGTTGGATGACTGCAATGTCATCTTTAAGGGGATTTTTCCCTTCATCAACATAAACGGCATAGAAAGTATACTCGCCGCCTAAAGCAGGTACTAGCTCAAAATCCAGTAGAGTATGCTGAATTTCTAGCGTTTGTAAATTGGTTTTGTAGGCTTGAGCTTTTGGTTCAAAGGCACCGCCAGAAGGTGTTTTAAAGAATAAGGCACCAGCATGTTGAATGGCAACCCATAAATCGACGGGTTTCAAACGGTTCACTTTGACATTGATCAGGATATCGACTTTAATCCGATCGCCTATATTATAAGAAGGTTTGAGGTTTTGAAATTGAACACAAGTCCATTCTTCTTCGATGGTGTCAACTTGACAGCGACTGGTGTTCTTTTTCTCCATTTGAGATGGCGGCAAAAAGCCGATTTGCAATGCGGAGGTGGCGGTGGAAACAAGGGGTTGTCCAAAGCTGTAAAAGAGGATACCGCTTCCTGCGCTCATTTTACCGCCACCTGTGCTGAATACGGTGCGTTCCAATGTATCGGCATTGAGAAGGCTGCTGAAACTGGCGATTAAAGTGCTTATCAGCAAGATTGTTAATGGGATGTGTTTTTTTTGGAGGTTAAGCATAGTTGAATTCTCTTGTTTATGAAAAACAGTGAGTGTCATTAAACAAAAACGACAAGCTTTCCCCAGGTTGCAGCCTTATTGTTATACACAAGTCAAAAATATTCAAAGTAGGGTGGGTAGGAGCGTAGCGAAAACCCACCATTTCTGCGAGGCTATACCCACCGAGCCTCGGAAATGCTGGGTTTAGCTTCGCTGACTTCGTATCGTACCTCTACCCACCCTACATTTTGACTTATGTATAACGATGAGGGTTGCACCTGGGGCTATTCACATTCAATACCGAAGGGGTTGTTTTTAATAATTAGGGTCTATTTCCATAACAAAACTCTGATATAGCCGGTTTTCGATGTGGCGACGCCAGGTGGACAGGGATTGGCCTTGCCACCGCAATAAATCAAATCATCTTGACCGGAAAAGCCTATCAGCATTTGCGTGTTTGATAACCAAGTTGTTTCAGGAGAACTAGATGCGCCTCTTGAATTGGGATTGCTGACATATACCGATGTCGGTTTATCGGAGGCTGCGATCCAGAACGTGATTCGAGTCGGGATCATGCCTAAATTATGATTTAAGGTATGGGTGACATGACCGCCATTCAGATCGATATAAACCCACCCTGAATCGTAATTGGCTCTGATGCCGCCTGTGAACTTGGCATCTCCGGCAACTTCCAACTTTGCGCTCGGTCTTGTTGTGCCGATACCGACATTACCTTGCATGTAAGAGGTGTTTTTACCGCTTAATTTAAAGGGAGACGCGCCTTGTGGGCCTTGTAGACCAATTTTCCCTTGTGGGCCTTGTGGGCCTTGTGGGCCTTGATCACCTTTAGGGCCTTGAGGGCCTTGAGGGCCGATATTCCCTTTAAGCCCTTTAGCTCCGGCTAAACCTTGTGGGCCTAGTGGGCCTTGCGGGCCGGTATTGCCTTTAGGGCCTTTGGCTCCCACTAAACCTTGTGGGCCTTGTGGGCCGGTATTGCCTTTAGGGCCTTGAGGGCCTTTAGGGCCGGTATTGCCTTTAGGGCCTTTGGCTCCTGTTAAACCTTGTGGGCCTAGTGGGCCTAGTAAACCCGTTTTCCCTTGTGGGCCTTGAGGGCCAGTATTGCCTTTAGGGCCTTGCGAGCCTTTAGGGCCTTGCGGGCCACTATTCCCTTTAGGGCCATTGGCTCCTGTTAAACCTCGTAGGCCTTGCGGGCCGGTCTTGCCTTGAAGTCCTTGCCGGCCGGTATTCCCTTTAGGGCCTTGCGGGCCACTATTCCCTTTAAGGCCTTGTGGGCCTTGCATGCCGGTATCCCCTTTAGGGCCTTTGACTCCAGTTAAACCTTGAGTACCTTGTGGGCCGGTCTTTCCTTGAGAGCCTTGAGAGCCTTGCGGGCCGGTCTTCCCTTGAGGGCCTTGTGGGCCTTGCGGGCCGGTCTTGCCTTTAGGGCCTTGTGGGCCTAGTTGACCCGTTTTCCCTTGAGGGCCTTGAGGGCCTTGAGGGCCGGTCTTGCCTTGAGAGCCTTGAGAGCCTTGTGGGCCGGTATTGCCTTTAGGGCCTTGTGGGCCTAGTTGACCGGTTTTCCCTTGAGGGCCTTGTGGGCCTTGTGGGCCGGTTTTCCCTTGAGGGCCTTGTGGGCCTTGCGGGCCGGTATTGCCTTTAGGCCCTTTCTCGCCTTTCAAACTAATCCACTTAACACAGCGCCATTGTTTGCCATCCCACTGCACGGCGGAGAGTTGTTGAGCAGTACAAGCTAAACTGCTTAAAGTCGTTTGCGCGACGGTTTTAGCATGAAGCGCATAAGGCACACTGGCAATAGGTATGCTTTGTGTAATGCCATTGACTTTAATTTGCAAATTTTGCACTTTGGTGAAATTAACCTTGTTCAGGCTTTTTTGAGTGCCAAGTAAGACGCTAAACAAACCTTGCTTGACGTTCACCTTGGCGTGTTCTTCAACCCAACCTGTGCCAGGGAGTGAAAAGGTGATGCTAGTTGTGCGATTGAGGGGATTACCTTGTCCATTCAACAAGTATCCTTGAAAGGTGATGGTGTCGGGGACATCGGCTGAACTTAAATAAGGTAGGATGCCCAGTAGTAGTACTAAAACCGCTTTTAAAATAGGGTTCTTCATTATTTCCTCTGTGTCTCATTCTGAAAGCCAGTCGCCTTTGTACTATATTATTAATCTCAAATCAAGTTCAGTAGCAGTCATTACTATAATTAAGTACAACGTAACGAAGGATAAACGCGATTTGTAGAGACGCGATGCTCGCGTCTCTATCATAAGATGGGATTTGTAGAGACGCGATGCTCGCGTCTCTCTCAACGCGATTTGTAAAGACGCGATGCTCGCGTCTCTATCATAAGATGGAATTTGTAAAGACGTGATGCAGAGACGCGATGCCTCGCGTTTCTACGATTATGACACCAAGCTGAGACGCGAAGCATCGCGTCTCTACGATTTAAAACCCATCTGGGCGCGGCCTATTATATTTTTCATCCAACTGAGTACGCTTCTCGCTGCATTCTTTATTCAACGCTTTGATTTCCCTTTTCCAAGGTTCACAAGCATTGGGCTTGTTTTTACACCACTGCTCTTGTGCTTGTTTGAGTTGTTCCCGCTTTTCTTTGCGGCGCTGGGCTTGTCTTTCTTTAAACTGCCGCTTCAATCCTTCACAACGATTAGGGCCTTGGGCTTTACATTGTTCTCGTAAAACACGTCTTTCCTCTTGTTGTTGCTGTAACCAAGCACGTCGGCGTTCACACCAATTTGGATCGGCCGCACAGTGTTCCTCAAGTGCTTTTTTCCGCTCAGCACGTTTTAGGCAAATTTCCCGGCTTGCAAGACAGTTGGGATCAATCATGGGCGTAGCGGAGGAGGCCGATTGAGGGGAATTTTCCCAGCTATTTTGGGCCCAACTGGTTGGGGTAAAGTAAAGTAAGGGTAATAACCCTATTACAGCTATTTTGGTCATTTTCATAATGCTATTAGTCCTTTTTCAAAATTGAATGAATGATTTGGGCGAACACGCCAGTTCGCCTCTACATTGTGTTTGTAGAGACGAGTTTTTGTTATCGCCCTTTTGCCGTAATTATCTGAAAGAGTCTGATTATAACGGATTTAGGGGAGGGGGAACACGATCGGGCTGCCCCTATATTGCTTTACCATCTAGCAAAGTGGTTTGCCCTTGCAATTGCAGACGGCCTTGAGCAAACCAGTGTATTGCTTGTGGATAAATACGATGTTCTTCCTGTAAGACTCGTGCAGCTAAGCTGTCTTCGTCATCATCAGGCAATACGGGTACACGCGCTTGGATTATCACTGGGCCTGAATCTAATTCTTCGCTGACAAAATGTACACTGGCACCATGCTCTTTCATATTGGATTCTAATACACGTTGATGTGTATGTAAACCTTTAAAGGCCGGGAGTAGGGAAGGATGAATATTGAATAAACGGCCTCGGTAGTGTTTGATAAAGTCGGGAGAGAGAATACGCATAAATCCGGCTAATATCAGTAGTTTGGGTTGATAGTGATCAATAGCGGTTTGTAAGGCGGTGTCAAATTCAAGACGCGATTTAAAGGTTTTATGATCAATCACTTGGGTAGCCATCCCAGCTTGTTGAGCATAAAGTAGGCCGGGTGCTTGTGGGCGATTACTGATGACGGCGCGGATGTCAATTAAAGGATCGGCTGCGTCAATAATGGCTTTTAAGTTGCTGCCTCGTCCAGAAATGAGGGCTACGAGTGGTAATTTGTCCATGTTGAAATTCAGGTGTTCATGAGTTCAAAAAATAACAAACAGATCAGTTTCGAGAAGTTTCGACAGGTTCAACGCTCAACAACGAAATCAAGAACTTAATGAAGGGATTGGCTCGTGGGCCACCCTGTTAAAATCCTTTTTTCATATACAATCCTTGTCGTTAGGGTTTAAATCCTTTCTTATAAACAATCCTTGTCGTTATAATCTAATATTCATTGTCGGATGCGCTTCAATCTCACCAATCTGCCAGGCGGTTTCGCCCATTTCTTTCATATAAATCAATGTGCTATCAATATTTTTTGGGGGGACGCAAATGACCATGCCAATACCACAATTAAAAGTACGGTACATTTCTTTATCGTTAATTTGACCCTGTTGTTGTAGCCACTTGAAAATAGGGGGCAGTGTCCAACTTTGGATATCAATATGAGCGCATAAACCGGGCGGTAAGACACGCGGTACATTGTCTAATAAGCCGCCACCGGTGATATGGGCTAAAGCGTGTATCGGCAGTTGCTGCATGAGTTGCAATAGCGGTTTGACATAAATGCGGGTAGGTTCTAATAAGACTTCGCCTAGTGTGCGTTGATCATCAGTTTCAGTCAGCTTTGAAAAAGGGAATTGGGGGGAGATTTTTGAAATATCAAGCAGTTTACGAATGAGTGAATAACCGTTTGAATGTGGGCCGCTAGAGCGCAAGCCGATTAAGGCGTCACCGGGTTGCACTTGGCTGCCATCAATGATGGCGTTTTTTTCAACGATGCCAACGCAAAAACCGGCCAAATCATAATCCTTGTCATGGTAGAGGCCGGGCATTTCTGCGGTTTCTCCCCCGACTAATGCCGCGCCAGCTAATTCACAACCTTTGCTAATGCCTTCAATCACTTGCGTAGCGATATCAATTTCAAGCTGCCCGGTTGCATAGTAGTCCAGAAAAAAGAGGGGTTCTGCGCCTGAAGTGACAATGTCATTGACACACATGGCGACTAAATCAATACCAATCGTATTATATTGATTCAGCACAGTGGCGAGTTTTAACTTGGTGCCAACACCATCGGTGCCCGAAACGAGTACCGGATTTTGATAACGATCTAGGGGGATTTCAAACAAGGCCCCAAAACCGCCTAAGCTGCCTAACATTTCTGGGCGATGGGTGCGTTTAGCAATCGGTTTGATGCGTTCAATGAATTGGTTACCGCTGTCTATATTGACACCAGCATCGCGGTAAGTCATGGGGGGAGGTGTTTTCTCTGTCATATATTGAAGGGAGTTGGAAAAGGTGAAAACGAAATAAGGCGTTTTTTCAACTTTTCACGCAAAAGTTTTGCGAGCAAAACTTTTGCGTGAAAAAGAGATACAGAGCAACACGGAGTACCAGGTTTGACTTGATGACTCTGTGAAACGCTGTGGTACTCTGTGAACGCCGTAAAGCGTTAGTTAAAAACGCAAAACATTAAAAGGGAGAATCACAAGCCCCTGTGCCAAACGGATTGCCCTGTGGACAAAGTCCGGAAGTCCCATCAGTTGCTTCACAACCTGTGCTGACATAGAGCACATCCCGACTTTCACTACCCGATACCGTTAAGCGTGCAGTGATTTCAGCGGTTACCCAAAAAGCATATTGTATTGCATATACCACATTAAAGTCGGCATAACCATTACTGCCCGTCTTGAGATTTAACTTATCCACAGTAATCACATTACCCGGATCAAGTCTGTTATTATTATTGATGTCTTCACCTAGATCAAGTATACCATTGCGATTAATGTCTTCATTAAGGCAACCAAAAGACGGTTCTTCTGGATCAAAAATGATTTTATTATCATCATCCAATTTAGCCACTCCCTTATAGTAAATCAAAGGATAAATACCTAAAGTAACATCAGCTTCACTCACAGGTGTACCATTGGCATCGGTCACCAATACCGTGTTAAACACGTGATATCGGGTACCACCGGTTTCTTGGTCTTTGGTTAGCTTGTTACCAGAGCCGATAGACACAAACAAGCTCTTTTTTGCAACTGTTAGGCCCACAAAGGCAGAAATACCGCTATCTGCAACGGTAGCAGTTATCTTGACACCTTCAGATGCACTGGGCGATGGGCCTGCAATGTAAACGGTACTAGCTCTGCCAAAGTCATCTGTTATCACGGATCCTTGAGTCAATCGTCCACTCGTAATATCCTCCAAAATGAAATTGACACGTTGCCCAAAAACGAGGTTGTTTTCAGGATCACGTACCACGGCCAAAATCTCACTTTGTTCACTTTCCGTACCGATAGGATTGGTGCCAATCACGGCGGGATTCACTTGAAGTGTAATAGACTGAGCTTCTGCGGCCACAAACTTGAGATTAAATTGCCGAGAAGGGCCACTTGGCTTTTCAGCCCTGACAGTAATAATGGCATCTCCCGCATCACCACTGGGTTTAACGGTAAATGTGGCATCGCCATTAAAATCCGTAATGGCCTCATTCTTGTCCAAGTTACCACGCGTTGTGGACAGGATGATTTTCTCATTAACTTGAGCAACCCCCCCTTCATCCCAATGTAGGTTAAATCGCTGACCTTCACTTAATTGGAGAGACACTCGACAACCTAAATCAAGCACGCCGTTTCCATTCAAATCCTCTCCCAAATCAAGGATGCGATTGTTATTCGTATCCTCGTAGTCATCAAGGGAAGTACAGAGATCGTTTACAGAAGGCATCGGTGTGACGGTGAAATTACTGTCGGAAATGGAGATTTTCAAAACGGCTTTTTCAGCCCCCGTTTTACTGGCCGTGATCGTATCTTCCCCAGCATTGCTGGCTGTCATAATAACCTTAGCTAGCCCTTGCACATCCATTATGGGAGAGGGCATGTCGAAAGTGTTATTCAACTCAGATGTGAGACTTATCGTTTGTCCACCTATGCCTTTGTCAGCTGAGTCTTTGAGTGAGATTGTCAGACTGGTTTCGGTGTTAACAATCACGCCTGTCGGGCCAAACAAGCTCAGTGTCGTACCCACCACGTTAATAGAAATACTATCCGTTTTGGGCTCTCCCGTCGTTGTCGGTACACTCGCCGTGACGATAATTGTGCGATTATCCTGATTGCCTTGCGTCGTTAAACGCGCTTGAGCCCGTCCAGAGACATCCGTGATACCCGGTGTTGCTTGGCTGGCTTCTATGGAAATCGGTACCAGTTCTCCAGAATCCGCACTAAAACTCACTTCAGCACCCTGTACCAGATTATTATCCTTGTTTTTGACTATCGCGCTGATAATCACGCCTTCACTATTCCCTTCTGAACCGAGTTGGGCATTATCAGTGATTAAGTTGATTGTCGCGACATCTTTGGTCGGCCCCTCTATGCCGGCTTTAAAAATCACGTCCACTGAGTTGCTGTTTAAAATAGGTACGCCATCTCTGCCTAAGGCCGATGCGGTTATTTTAACAGTGCCTGCCTGACTGATAGTGATGCTGCTTTCAAAGAGGCCAGTATTGTCAGCCGTTTTACCTTCAAATCCAGTTGAACCAAAGAAGGCCGATCCTGTCACATCAGGTGGTTCGTCACCGGGTGCGGTTGAAAATCTGATGGGCACACCGGCCATAGGAGTGCCACTGGGATCGCGTGCCAATACCCTGAGTGTTACGGCACCTTGACCCACTTCCAAATTATTATTGAGCACCGTCAGACTCAACGTCGCGGGTATGGGTACAGACACTGGCGTAAAAATGACCGGAACAGCCTCTCCAGGGATACCTTTGGCTACGGGCGTGACATTAACCACTAAGGTTTCGGTTAAGATGTCGGTCAAATCAGTTGCCGTAGTCACTGTGGTGCGAAACTCACCTAGCGCATTAGTCGTACCTGTTGTTTCAGCAATCGCTATGTCGTCTCGATCTGAAATGAGTTCGATCTCAACGCCTGGTACTGGCGCACCTCTCGTATCACGGGGAATCGTTATCAAAGTGATTTTAGATGTACCATCAGC
>JAYQWI020000385.1:0-8424 GCA_035871815.2 Candidatus Parabeggiatoa communis | reverse complement strand
CTATTTTTCATTTTGAATCAGGGCATAAGCAGAATGGTTATGAATGGATTCAAAGTTTTCTGATTCGACTATGTAAGCTGCAACTCGCTCATCTTTGTTCAATTTTGCTGCGATGTCACGTACAATATCTTCAACAAATTTGGGGTTATTGTAAGCCTGTTCAGTAACATGTTTTTCATCAGGGCGTTTGAGTAAGCCATAGAGTTCACAGGAGGCTTCCTTTTCCATTAAATCAATGAGATCTTCTATCCAAAAGAACCCCTTGGTTTTAGCAGTGACAGTGACATGGGAACGTTGGTTGTGGGCACCGTAGTTAGAGATTTTCTTGGAACACGGGCATAAGCTGGTAACGGGAACGATAACTTTAACCGTTATGTTGGGTACGTCATCGGTAATGTCACCGATAAAAGTGACTTCGTAATCCATTAAACTTTTAACGCCTGAAATAGGGGCAGTTTTTCTAACGAAGTAGGTGAAAGTCATTTCAATATGTCCGGCTTTGGCTTCTAAACGCTTAGTCATTTCCGCAAGCATCTGCTTAAACGATTCGACGGTAATCTCGTATTCATGCTCGTTAAGGATTTCTACAAACCGTGACATGTGCGTGCCCTTGAAGTTGTGGGGCAAATTCACGTACATATTAAAATTGGCTATCGTATGTTGTTCGCGTCCAGAACGATCTTTAACGCGCACCGGATATTTGATGTCTTTAATGCCCACTTTATCAATGGCAAGACAGCGTGTGTCAGCACTATTTTGGACATCCGGCATACAAAGGGTGACAGGTTCATTCATGGTAAAATCCTTTGGATTATTTGCATTATTAATATCAATCTGTTATGACGACTTGCCCATCCTATGAGTATGAACAATTATCCTATTATAACAATTTTTGTTGATATCTTATCAAGACATCAAACCCGAAGGTTTGAATGTGAATGAGGATAGCATTTATATAATCTATTAAAATTCATACTGTTATCAAACAAAAAAAGTTATAAATTAGCGATAATGTTATTCGATAATCTGTAGTAATCAACAATATTTCACGCTTTCAGGCAAACGTTTTTGCGCGCAAAAGCCTGAAATGTTAAACGAAAAATCAATGTTTCTCAGGAAAATTAAAAAAACGCTGATATTTCACGCTAAAGTTTAGCGAAGGGAAGCGACGCTAAACTTTAGACGTAAAAATGCTGATTATCATGATTTAGCATAGCGAATTTTAATCATTTTAACATCAATCTGATCACTACAGTTTATTCGAGAGTCGATCTTAGACATCACTAAATAGTAATAATATGGACGTTTTGATAACTGATCATTGATCATTGATTTTGGTAACGGCCTGTACGATGCCTTCAGCATCTAAACCACATTGTGCCAATAGCGTTGCGGTATCACCATGTGCGATGAAACGATCAGGCAAGCCTAAATTCAGCACCCGTGTTGAATTTGCATCTGCTTGTAAACACTCATTAATTGCACTACCCGCACCGCCTATAATGACATTTTCTTCTATCGTCACCAGTAGTTCGTGTTGTTTTGCCATTTGCAAGATCATTTCAACATCTAAGGGTTTCACATAGCGCATATTAACGACGGTGGCATCAAGTTGTTCTGCGGCTTCCAAAGCGGCCTTCAATAGTGTTCCGAAAACCAGCAAAGCGACAGTCTGCCCTTGACGACGTAATTGCGCTTTGCCTATAGGTAAGCTTGTCAACTTAGGATTAACGGGTACCCCGACTCCGCAGCCGCGTGGATAACGTACAGCACAAGGCCCATCCTGTTGAAAACCGGTTGTGAGCATTTGCCGACATTCGTTTTCATCGGCCGGCACCATAATGCACATATTGGGGATGCAACGTAAATAAGCAAGATCAAAACTACCACTGTGAGTCGGGCCATCTGGCCCGACTAAACCAGCGCGATCTATCGCAAATAATACGGGTAGGTTTTGTAATGCAACATCATGTATCAGTTGATCATAAGCCCGTTGTAAAAAAGTAGAATAAATAGCAACCACCGGTTTGAGACCTTCACAAGCCAAGCCAGCCGCAAAAGTAACGCTATGTTGTTCTGCAATGCCAACATCAAAATAACGTTCTGGAAAAAGTTCTGAAAAATCGACTAAGCCCGAACCTTCACGCATCGCGGGAGTAATGCCGATTAAACGCTTGTCTTGGGCAGCCATATCACAAAGCCAATCGCTAAATATTTGGGTGTAGGTTGGGGCGTTAGCCGATTTTGCCACCATTTT
Source organism: Candidatus Parabeggiatoa communis (assembly GCA_035871815.2). Lineage (GTDB taxonomy): Bacteria > Pseudomonadota > Gammaproteobacteria > Beggiatoales > Beggiatoaceae > Parabeggiatoa > Parabeggiatoa communis. Next base: position 6,167 of record JAYQWI020000385.1, on the reverse strand, counting down.
ACCCGTTTTAGGATCAAAGGCCGTCACACCGTGATAGGTACAAGGATTGTCTTCAGCACTTTGAAAACCTTTACCTTTTTGGGTGTTCACATGCAAAAATTGTGGGCCTTCCAATGCCTTCATATTTCTTAAAGTATTCAATAAAATAGGCAAGTCATGCCCATCAATCGGGCCAATGTAGTTAAAGCCTAATTCTTCAAACAAGGTACCCGGTACAACCAAGCCTTTTATATGTTCTTCAGTACGCCGCGCTAATTCTCGCACGGTTGGCATACGTCTTAGAATTTCTTTGCTGCCTTGACGCACTGATGTATAAAACGGACTTGACAATATTTTTGCCAGATAATTAGATAAGCCTCCCACATTCGGGGAAATTGACATATCATTGTCGTTTAAAATAACTAAGAGATTGACATCAAGATCGCAGGCATGATTCATAGCTTCAAACGCCATACCGGCCGTCATCGCACCATCACCAATAATGGCAACCACTTTACGGTCTAAACCTTGTTGCTTATTAGCAACTGCCATGCCTAACGCGGCACTTATAGACGTACTTGAATGTCCCACACCAAAGGTATCGTAAAAACTTTCACTGCGTTTAGGAAAACCAGCAATGCCACCCGTTTGGCGCAAGGTGGACATCGCATCACGCCGCTCAGTCAGGATTTTATGGGGATAACTTTGATGTCCAACATCCCAAACTAATCGATCTGAAGGGGTATTAAAAACGTAATGTAAGGCAATGGTGAGTTCAACCACACCGAGATTGGAAGCAAAATGGCCGCCAGTTCGGCTTAAAGTCTCTATTAAAAAGTTGCGTAACTCATGAGCCAGCTTAGGCAATTGGTATTCTGGTAAGTCGCGCAGTTCTTTGGGTGTTTGAATCTTTTCTAATAATAACTTATTCATTATATAATGCTAATGTTACTCAACAAGAATTAAAGAAATAATATCGCGCTTGATGCAGAGTCTTACAAAGACACGATTTAACACAATGGTTTTTGAGTGTCAAAACCTGAATGTCATACCACTTGCCAATTGTCTTATGGGATAGGCTTTTTGATTTTAACGAAGTACCCTCTTATGAGCTTGATAAAAAAAATAGGGAAACTCCGAAGTTTATTGGGAAACTTCGTTTCCCAATTCCCAAAAACGCAGTATAACTCAAGTATGCCCATTTTTTGCCGTACTTGAAACGAGAAATAGGATGAATTATCAATTACCAATTATCAATTATCAATTCCACGCAAAATTTTTTGCGCGTGAAATGTGGAAATCAAATTCCTCCCCAAAATCGGGGGCAATTAAAAGTGCGGGGGTAAAACCACATCAAATCATAAAAAGTCATCCAAAATAAATTTTCCACGAAGAGGAAAAAGTTTTTCGATAAAAACTTTTGCCGCGTTCACTGGGTTTTTGGAGTCCAAAATTTATTTTGGATGCTCTCCCCCACACTTTTAAATCGCACCCCCCAAAATCATGTCGTTCCTGCAAGTTAGGGCTAGATATCTAAAATGAATGATTGATGCAATAGCAATGTGGACAGCAAAAATCATTGACAGTCGTTTAAAGTGTTCCATTTTTTGAAATAAAATCACACCGATTTGACTGATTTCTATGCTCAGAGCCAACCTTAAACCTCAAAAATGATGATGTTATCTACCTTGTCTCAAATGACTGTTTAATTTAAAAAAAACAGACTGGCATTGAACTCTTGAAACTCGCTAAAATCCGTATAACGAAAATTTATCCTCATTTATCCCTCGCCTTTCAAAGCCAGCAAAATATTTATTTCAATAAAATCTATTTATACTATTCAGTATTTATATTCAGTCCAACATTAAAAAATGTTATTCGCTATTCGCTATTCGCTATTGGCACAGATCGAAAGCTTTAATCGAATTCATCCTTAATTTTCAAATTATCGTACTGAAAACGTCTGAAAAAGGGGTTGATTGATTTTATGAAGTTAAAAAAAATAATGATCTCAAATGCTATTTCACATTTCACGCAAAAAATTTTGCGTGAAATTCTAGCAGGTGTTGGATGAGGGGAATGGTGGGCAACCCCATTGCCCTACAGACGGGGATAATTTATTATATTTCTTTTTTTAGATATGCCTTACGTTTAAAATATTGATGTAAGTTATTGAAATTATTATTGTATATTTGTTTACGACGTTTTGAATATCGTATGTCATATAAGGATAATTCTCATGTCACATAAAATCTCGTATATACAAGTGCCGAGTACGGCCATTTATGGGCCGCAAAAAGTGGGTATAATACAGTTCTTATGGAGGTGGATAAGAAATATCTTGGCTATATTCGGTTTATTGTTATTAGCCGGCGTATTTTTTTTATATTTTCAAGGTCAACAACTGGCCGACTCTTTTAATGAAGATTTTATTGCCTTTTTTGGTAAATTTGTTGAGCAGGTGATGCAAAAAGATGTTGCCAGTGCCATGCTTATTAAAATTCCCTTAGAAAAGGGGGTAACAATAGAACAAGCAACCCATGCCATGAAACAATATGCTTATCAACTGAATATTAAGTTGATAGCCAGTTATCCCTTACATAAAGAAATTAAAATCGCCACAGGAAAACCTTCTCGGTTTGTAGAAATATTTGAATTTTGTGATGCTGCGGTGTCGGCCTCTTTGTTGAAACATAATCCCGATTTTGCCGCTTATCTACCCTGCCGAATTGCCTTGTATGAAGACAATAGCGGCCAATTTTGGTTCGCGACTTTAGATATGAAATTGCTACTTCACGGTATTCACGGCATAGAACCTTTTGTTCAAGTACAAGCCTTAAAAGTTCAAGAGAGTTTGTTAAAAATTATGGGGGCCGGGGCACATGGCGCTAGTGAATTCTGAATCATGAAAAAGGGGAGTTCAAGCCAACTGTTGAAAGCTGTTGGCTGTTCGCTTGAGCTTTTAGACAACTAATGCCCGCTGTTGGCTTTGTAAAGTGCATCCAACTCTGCTTCTATATCCGTAGGCTTTGAAGTAAAACGAATATAAAAACCGCTTTCTTCCTCGGCGGGTTGATTTAACACCTTAGCATAAATATCTTCGCTGGTTTTTGATTGGTTTGGCATTTGCAAATTGATCTTAATATTGCTCATGGGTTCAGGCACAAAGTGCTTGTCAGCAGTGTTATCACAACACACTAAAGCATTTTTAGCTGACAATTGAATAATCTGGCCAGCGAATTGCTGATGACTGACATGTTTGCCCTCAATAACCGTGTATTGTAGAAGAATACTTTCTGATAAGGCACAATAAACCTCTTTTTCTTTCTCAAGATACAGGTTATATTTCCCCGCGATGCCGCCGACTTCGTAAATCGTGATAGCTTGTTTAATGCCTTTGGGTTGAACCTTTTTTTCATTTGCAATGCAAACAATGTCTCTCACTTTTTTGAACGTCGCTTCTGAAATGAAGAACTGGCCGCCTGTCGTATAAGATTCAATGCGATAAGTGAGATTGACTTCATTGCCTATTATGCCATATTTAGTCCGTTTCTCAGAACCAATATTGCCAACCACAACCTCACCCGTGTTAACACCAATACCCATTTCTAATGGTGACAAGCCCAAAACTTGAATCTCTTCATTGACCGCTTTCATCGCTAACTGCATCGCACAAGCGCAAGCGACAGCCCTTTCCGTATCATCTTCTCTGGCTATTGGCGCACCAAACAACACTAAAATACCATCTCCCATAAATTCATCAATCGTCCCCTGATATTCCGTAATCACATCAGCCATCGCAGCCAGATAGAGATTAATGATTTTAATCACTTTTTCTGGCGGCAAACGATTAGATTGAGCCGTGAATCCTCTGATATCAGAAGCTAATATCGTGATTTCCCGCCGCTCACCGCCTAGAGATAAACCCGATTCCGTTTCAAGCAATGTTGTCACTATTTCATCACTTAAATAACGTCCAAAAATTTGGCGAATCAGTTCATTCTTTTGTTTCAACTGGGCAGTACGTTCAAGCACTTTATGTTCTAAATTATCAAACAGTTCTTTCAACTGCTTTTCCATTTTTTTAAACGACTTAGCAAGCGTTCCAATTTCATCAGATCGTTCAGTCGGTAACGGTTGCCCCCATTGCCCATCTGCCAGTTTTTGAGCCGCCGATTTTAAACGTAAAAGAGGTGCAACCAGCCATTTGGAAGTCGATAAGCTGATAAAAATAGCCACCACTAAGGCAATCAAGCACAGCCAAATCGTCATGCGCGTATTCGCATTGATATGCGCCATAAAATCAGCTTGTGGTATCACCACAACAATTAACCAGTCAATACCCCGCTCATCTTGGAGTGGTTTCACCACGAGAAATTCTCGTTCACCCGCAACGATAAATTCTAAATGTTCTCTATCGTTAATATTCGACAAATCACCAAAACGTTCTATTAAATATTGTGTGGGATGACGAATTAAAGGCATTTGACTGTTGCGCGCATCAAGCCGTTCCACTTCTTTATTTTTGGGATTAATATAATACGGTTTTTCTGAAGTTGAAGAAGCAACTATCAACCCAGAACGCTCAATAATGAACGTTTCTCCCGTATAACCAATTCGCAAACCGGCTAAAAATTCAGTGAGTTGTGACAGATAAATATCAGTTCCCAAGATACCTTGAAAACTGCTTTTTTTATCGTAATAAGGTTGATTAGCGGAAACCGTCTGAGTAACAGAAAGACTCAAATCAGCCGCATCAAGCAAGGGGTAAATGTCACTCCAAATGGGGTTTTGAGCAGATTTTGTTTTTGTATACCAATTTCGTGTGCGCGGATCATAATCTTTTATCGTATTCGTTAAATCCTTTCGATAACCTTGGCTATTCGCTAAATATTCACTATCTTCGGTATAAAAGTAAAATTGATCTTGTTTTTTTTCGCCAATAGCAACACTATGATCTTCTCGGCGTTCAGCGCCAATAAAGCGACCTTGTTCGTTTGCAAAAGAAATATAACCAATAGAATCAAACAATTGAAGCTGTTGCCAAAAGTGATGTTCTAGGGTACTCGGATCCGTGATTTTCAACATACCAAGACGGAGCAAGTCAGCGTTAACTTGGTTAATAAGATGTGCCGTTTTTAAATAATTGAACAAATGTTGCTCAATGCGGCCTGTGATTTCGTTGCGTAATTCAGTCGCGACTAAGTTGATCGATTTTTGTCCATTACTAAATGAAAGATAGCCGACTAATCCCACCACCGTAATAATTTGAAGCATGAACGGTACAATAAGCACAACTCTAAGGGGAAATCGTCCTGAAAGTTTTGAAATCCAACTGACGAAAAATATTTTAGGCATAGTTCAGATTAATTAATATTTGTAACTATAGAGTGATATATATAATAAATGGGCAACCTATTGATGGTCTATTAATTGGTGACAAAATCGGATGAAGGATCATTTTGATTTCAACGCGCTGGTACAAGCTGAATCTCAAATAATTGAGGCCAAAATTTCCCCGTCACAAAGAGCCGTTGACCGATTTTGTCATAAGCAATGCCGTTAAGCACATTGGGTTTTGGATGAGTCGTTTTAGATAATAAAGACTTCAAGCCACTCAGATTAATCCATCCTAGCACTTGTCCCGTTTGAGGAGAAATGCGGACAATCAGATCGCTCATCCACACGTTGGCAAAAATCTCGCCATTAATGTATTCCAATTCGTTCAGTTTAGCAATAGGAATATTTTGATCACGCACTGGTATAAAACCGATTATCTCAAAAGTGTCTACATTCAAGAAATACAATTTATCTGTGCCATCACTCATAATCAGTTTTTCACCATCGTATGTCATACCCCAACCCTCTGTGGGATAAGTAAAATGAGTTAATGGTTCAAAATTATTGAGATTATAAACGAAACCTATCTTGGATCGCCAAGTCAATTGAATAATTTTATTTTGCCAAACAGTCATACCCTCGGCAAAGTAACGATCAGGCAAATGATGGATACGCAAAACTTGGCCCGTTTCCAAATCAACTTGACGCAGTGAGGATTCTCCCCATTTACCGGTACTCTCGTAGAGTACACCCTCATGGTAAATCAAACCTTGTGTAAAAGCTTTATGATCATGTGGATAAGTATTGATAACGCGATAGCGATAGTCTATCGGTGTTTTTTCTTCAGC
>JAYQWI020000384.1:0-2519 GCA_035871815.2 Candidatus Parabeggiatoa communis | reverse complement strand
ATAAAGTGAGCGAAAACCGGGGGCGTTAGCCATCATATCTTTCACAGGAATATAAACCGATTCCAGTGAGTGTTCCATCCATTGCTTGTAAGCCCCTGAGAGCCTGGCTGGTTCTTTGGTGTGATTCGTTAATGAAAGCCGTATTGTAATCGATTTGTCCGCGATTCTGCGAGTGACTTCAAAATAACCAGAGAGAGGTGCTTTGCTTTTTTTGATCAAGCGCCCCATTTGTTCGCCAGACGGTAAAAAAACACGATTCGTTTTTTCAGCTAAAGATTTTTGGCTTTTCGTGACATCGCAGCTGGCATAAATGGTTTTTAGAATATGCGTTTTGCCGGTGCCATTGGCACCGATGAAAATATTGAGGCCAGTAGACAAGGGTATTTCCAGACTCTCAAAAGCCGTAAACTTTTCAAACTTGATTTTTTCTAGCATCCTATTAAGCCTCATAAATAAATAGGCAAGTGGGCAACGTGGTTGCCCACCCGTTCTGATTCAGGGGAAATGGCAACAAAAACCCACCCTACAAAACCGACTGAGTTAGGAATGCTCACGAAATAACTTCCCGTTTTGTAGATTAGATTAAATTTAATTATGGGCGAACACGCAGGTTCGCCCTGCCCTTTTAAAATTATTGATTTGAAAATCTCTAAAATGGGAACTTATTTCGTGACCATTCCTTAATAATTGCTCGACTGCGGCTTCTAAGTTTTCCAAAGCCTTCTGCTTCTGCGATTATGATAAATATCTTTTGCTGGCATGGTTGTCTCGGTTGCTGGATGCGTTGGGCATTGATAGCTCAACGCATTGCTCAAAATGAATTAAGGTTGTGAAGTACTCAGAGCCTCTATTTTTTTGCCATTTTCTTGCTGTTGCAATGCTTTAACGGCTTCAACCAATACGGCTGTGAGTTTGCCATAAGCGATTGATTTATAAGCGTCTTCGTGTGTGGATACCCATTCGGGCAGTACCTTTTCTTATTGCATTGCCGTGTCAAAATTTACGCCGCCTTACTTAAAAACCTCATCAAAAAAAGCTTCTTTATCCAATTGCGCTTGCCATTCTTGATGCCATTTTACGGAGTCGTCATATTTTTCAGCAGACGACTTTAAGGCTAAAAAACGAGTGGCTTCGAGAAGGCCTAATTTATCCATCAAAACCTCAACCGCTTGATTAATCAGTTGTTCTTCTGTCATCAATATTGTTTTTGTCATTGTCAGTCTCCTCCAAGACGATAAATTCAATGGGGTTCATAGCCACTATAGACAGTGATGTTTTTTGAATTCTTTTAAAGAGTTTATCATCACAAGTGATAAAAACGTCTGCTATTTGTTCTGCATAACCCAAATGGGCAGCATCTGCAACGCCAAATTTGAGCGCGTGAACTGGCTCTTTGACGTGCCTTGGCAGCGTCGTAGGGGATTTTAGTGTTAGCTTTGTTTAACAAGGCTTGATTTCATCCTTTACCCATTCCCACATTAACCCTTTAAATAGTCTTGTTTTCTTAACCATTCCTTTACAATCTGATTCCGTTGTATCGCAATTTCAGGCTTAATCTGTCCAAAAATCGTTCTGTCTGTCTTTGTTTCAGAAAATTTTTTCATGGCCGCCACAATTTGTATTTGTAACCACTGAGGTAAAGTATGCCAATTTTCATCCGTCATTGATTCACTCATCAAATCAATGACAACCCAAATCAGTTCTGGACGGGTGTAAAGTCCTGCTTCATATTGTGTATTTAGTTCATTTAATTCAGCTTTCAAATCGCTATTATCTGTTTTCATTGTTCTTCCCTCAACGCACGTACCATTTTATCCGCAACATCCCAAGCTTGATCATGTAAATTGTTTGGAATCCCGGGGCCAATAAGTTGCATAAGCTTTCGCGCCTGTATTTCTCCCTCTTCTTCATCGAATAGTTGTCTTAAGGCTTATTAAGATCAAGAAATTGTACATAATAGACTCCGTCTTCGGGCCAAATCCGTGCAGGGTATAAAGCTTGTAATCTATTCATGTGAGTTTTACCCCAGTAATGCGTTCAATACTCTGTGCCAATCGGTAAATCTTTATTGCCATGAGTTGAGTTCAAAAAAACGGGCTGATTTTACTATGAGTTTAAGTTGTTTGCAAATCAATTTGTTTCAAGGTATTAACATTTTTGCCGTTACTCAATACAGAAAAATAAACGCGCTTTTTTGCAACAGGCGCTAAAGGCGCTAAAGGATGCTAAAAAATATCTTTTGCGTTCTTTTGCGTCTTTTGCGTCTTTTGCGTCTTTTGCGTCTCTTGCGTTATTTTTTAAAAACATAATGTTCAAAGATATTATAATAATAAGTTTTGCGCGGAAAAATTAATATGAATCACGTTTCTAAAAATCAGGCTTTGATTGTTTTGGGTATGCACCGTAGTGGTACGTCGGCATTGACGGGGGTTTTGAGTTGGTTGGGTGTTGATTTGGGGCTGCAACTTTTACCGCAACATGCGACTAATGAAAGGGGGTTTTGGGAAAATTTTCAAGTC
>JAYQWI020000383.1:0-3474 GCA_035871815.2 Candidatus Parabeggiatoa communis | reverse complement strand
ATTCCAAAAAAATAAAATACCCAAAACAACCACACTACTCTATGCATACAAATCATTTTTAACAAACTGTCTGCTCACGCAGAGCCGCAGAGCCGCAGAGAATGAAAGAAGATTGATAAAGGTGTGGGTATTTTAATTTTTTGGAGTTACCTAAGAGCAAAAGCCATTAACCATTAAACCAATTTTATACTAATGATATAATAAACGATATCGCACAGCGGCCTCATTTTTTTGAACCGAAGGTATAGCTCAAATAAACGCAGCATTGAAATCAAGCCTTTTTTTTACACAACAAATATATAGAAAGGAGAAAAAACGATGTCTGCACAACCTCAATCTGTTTACATTACACCACAAGAGTATTTAACCATAGAACATGAGGCTGAATACAAAAGTGAATATTTTGATGGCGAAATTTTCGCGATGTCAGGAGCCAGTCCAAAGCATAATCAGATAACCATAAATGTTTCGGCTGAAATTCAGACGCAATTTAAAAAACGGCCTTGCCGGGTGTATTCTAATGATATGCGCGTCAAAGTCAGTCCTACCGACTTATATACCTATCCAGATATTGTTGCACTTTGTGACAAAGCTCGTTTTGACGATGAACATAAAGACACTTTACTCAATCCCACCGTGATCATTGAAGTGTTATCTGACAGTACTGCTAATTATGATCGAGGTACCAAATTTAAACACTATCGCACCTTGGAGTCATTAAAAGAGTATCTCCTAATCGCCCAAGACGAATGCCACATTGAGCATTATATCCGACAAATCAATAATCAATGGGTTTTATCAGAAACCAGCGATTTGAAGGAAACGATTGATTTGCCCTCAATTGACTGTCATTTAGCTTTGACAGATGTTTATGATAAAGTTGAATTTTAAATGAGCCCTTCAAATTTGAATTGTGAATTGTGTTCTCAGAATTATAAATGATGAAGCCTTCAAAAAATAAGCATTGATAATTGATGCAATGTGAACGTTGAAAATTGATGTGATAATTGATAATTGATAAAACGCTATTTTATACAATTTTCAAGATTATGTTATTCTACTCACCTAAATAAGACTTCAGTCGATGGTATGGATTATGATTTTATCAATAATAAGGTTTTTAGAACACTTAACCCACACATTTTGACAGGATTGATATTTAACCTAATCCATTGTTTTTAAATATTTTTTCGTTACTATTTGCCATTAACGAAGCTATAATTTAGAATTAATTAATCCATTAGCCTAGCCGACATAACAAAGATCAAGGCTTTGATAACCGATTTCTACACAAAAGTTTTTCGCATCGCCCCAACTTTTGCGTATAACTGATAACTGATCTGTGATAATTGGTCCATTAATAACTGATAACTGATAACTGATAACTAATAACTGATAATCATGTATTTTGAAATTTCCATAAAAGAATTGCTCATTCCCTTAAAAATGATCACCGGGGTTGTTGAACAGCGCCAAACTCTCCCGATTCTGGCTAACACCTTAGTCAGTGTCAAAGATAATACCCTACATTTGACGGCCACCGATGCAGAGGTGGAAATTGTCTGTCATTTGCCCCTTGAATCGGGCGACTTGGGAGACGATAGTAACGGCGAAACAACGATTCCAGCACGTAAATTTTTCGATATTTGTAAATCACTGTCGGATGAGGTTGTCATTCAAGTCAAAACAGAAGATAATCAGGCCACCATTAAGGCCGGTAAAAGTAAATTCAAATTACAGACTTTGCCAGCTGAAGATTTTCCTGAAACGCCGAAAATGACGGAACAGACGGAATTTAATATTTCTCAACACAACCTTAAAAATTTACTTTCTAAAACCTCGTTTTGTGTCGCCACTAACGATGTACGGTATTATTTAACCGGCTTATTACTGGAAATTGGTGAAGGCTCGATTTCCTTAGTGGGTACAGATGGACATAGAATGGCTGTCGCGCAACATGAGTTTGAAAGTAATCAAACGGCTAGAGTGATTATTCCCCGCAAGGCAGTACTTGAACTTTCAAAATTGCTCACGGATAGTGACACTGAAGTAAAAGTGTTGGTCAATGAAAACCATATCCGATTTGAGTTAGGTGACGCTGTCATGAGTTCAAAATTAATTGATGGCAATTTTCCAGACTGGCATACCGTCATTCCTCAAAATCCTAATAAAATGGTGATTGTCGAGACAAGCCTTTTGAAACAGTCACTTTCTCGCGCATCAATACTTTCAAATGAGAAGTATAAAGGGGTTAGGCTTCAACTGTCCACGAATCTCTTGACCATCAGTGCCAAAAATGCCTATCAAGAAGAAGCGGAAGAAATTCTCGAAGTCGAATATGCCGGCAGCGATGAGCTGGAGATCGGATTTAATGGCACTTACATTCTTGATGCGCTCAATGTGACTTCAACGAAAATGGTACAACTGGCTTTATCCGATTCTAACAGTTCATGTCTCATCACTGAAGAAAATAACGAAGAAAACAAATTTATCGTTATGCCAATGCGTCTTTAAAAGCGAGTATCATCGCGAATTGCAAAATTCGCAATGCGTAAAACGAGATTGACATCAACATCTATAGATATTCACACTTCGCGCTTCGATCTAAGCATAATGAGCATCTTAGCGCCTTAGCATGACTATTTAATTCATTTTTCATCAGATAGGATAGGGGAAAGATTCAAACGGTAGGGGTAAACCTAACGGGTTGCCCCTCCCCATTTCCCCTTTCCCCTTTTCCCTTACCACCTATCCGTTTTCGTAGAGACGCGATGCTTCGCGGCTCTAGGCTTTGCGTCTGCTAAGCCCCTTTTCCATTCCCTCTTGACTTCAAAAAAATGAAACCCTGCTCGGATTATATATAAAAAAGGATTTAAACCGCTAACGGAAAGCGATTGTATATTTCGGCTTTGCGATACAACCTAATAAAAAAGGATTAAAACCTATAACGACAAGGATTGTATATAAAAAAGGATTAAAACCGTTAACGACAAGGATTGTATGTTTCGGATTTGCGATACAACCTAATAAAAAAAAGGATTCAAACCGGGTGGAACACAATCCAATCCCTTATTATAGACAATCCCTGTAGTTGGTTTTAATCCTTTATTATAGACAAGCTTTTGACTGATGCCGACTTGATTCTTGCTGAATTAAAAATGTTCAAACCCCTTCTTATCCCAAGACAAGGGTAACACGTTAGGCTGTTCCTTTTTATCAAAAGGTGTCTCCTCATTATTAGGCCTCGTTATGCTAGCTTCCCCGATAATTTTTGCAATTTGCTCAAGCATTTGGGGCGTGATGCCAGCGGGGATTGCCATCCCTTCCTCTGTCTGTTCTCGTAGTTTAAAGCGGGCTGCTTCTTCACGCAAGTTATTGGCGAGTGTACCCAGTTCATCTGCCATGCCTGCCATTTTATCAATTTCTTGGCTACCAGCATACACGACTTCACTCGCTTGTCTCATGGCGATATTG
>JAYQWI020000382.1:0-2820 GCA_035871815.2 Candidatus Parabeggiatoa communis | reverse complement strand
CAACACTGATTTCATTGGCCGTTTCTGAACCCGTAATCGTTTCTAAACTGCCATCGCCATCAATATCACCTTTGATAAAGAAAACACTATCAAGGGAAAGCGGTTCGCTGGTTTCACCATTGAACTCATAAACCGCAATCTCACTCCCCTCATCCGCGATAATTTCATCTAAACCATCTTCATCCGAATCAAGCGCAGCCAAGTGTTGCGCTATCGCGACAAAGTCTTTTTTCAAATCGCCAGTCGGCGCGTAAATCAAGATTTTCTTATCATCAGTACCCACAATAATATAAGGAAAACCCGCACCACTCGCGACTAAGCGGAGCCATAAACTATCGCCCCCCACATAACCTAAATTATCGCTGATTTGCACCCCCCAACGCATAATCTGGGTATCTTTAATGTAGGGCGGCGCGATATATTTGAGTTGTTTGAAATCAGGGCTTTCAGCTACCAATTGCCCTTTCTCAACACAGGAAAAAAAACTGGGTTCAGGGCTATCAGCAGTATAATCAAGGGAAACAATGAGACTTTCTCCCGCTTTTAACTGAAGCATTTGGCGAGAGATCATCCTAACCGTAGGGGGAGTCACATCAGGGATTTCTTGGCTTTGTTCAAAAAAGTGGCCAATGCAAACATCATCATTAGCAGCATGAAGGGTTAAAGAAGTTGTTGTCAAGGCGATTGCAATCGCTTCAGCCAGTTTTCTAATTATCATGTTTTTTAATCTCCTATGGTTGGGTACATGACCCCGCATCAAGCTTATTCATCTTCTGGAATTATCGGAGATAGCGCCAGTTCGTTCACCTCTTCTAGCCTTAAACCGGTCGCTTGTGCTATTTGTTCTTTCGTTAATCCGCTACCACCTGTCAATAAATTAACCGCAATCGTGATAGAGTTGTTTTGAATCTTTTTTTTCACATATTCTTGATCAGCCTGTTCATCAAACATAGCCGCTCGTTCTGTAGGTGAAACACCCTCGTTTTCAATTTGTTGAAAGAGTTGATGAATGGCTGGGTGCCTATATTGAGATTCATCTACTTCTTGATCTAAACTATCTTCTATAGCCAACATCCATTCACGATAGGGTTCTGGCGTTTTCTCATTGACGTATTTAGGACAAATATACATGATTTTATGCGACGTTTCTCGCAGTGATTTGCCTTCCAAATTTCTTGGATTAAAGTCTATGGTAGAAATATCCGTTTTATGTTTATCGCCAGAAGTCAGTACCACCAAAGTCAATACTTTCAACGGTGGCCGATAGTTATCAGCATTAGAAGCTTGTTCTAAGATGGCGGCACAGTGATAATGTAGGAATCTGTCATAATGATCAGTTAAGCGTCGATGTTGTATATCCACAATGATCCTATTTCGCTTGTCTTCAACGAATAAATCAAAACGTGAATCAATTTTACCAATGATGGGTGCAAAAGATTTTTCGGTTTCGATGTGATCGACTTCAAGTTGAACATCAGTGAAATCTCGCACAAATGCCGTAAAAATCTCTGGCACACAAAACGCTTTTTTGAAAATAACGCCATAGCGTAATGAGGCCACTTTTTTCATAGTCTTAATTCACCAAAACATAGAACCTTGAGAGAAATCTCAAGGCTTAAAGCGCAAGTTGGTTATAGCCAACTAACCCAAAGCCCAAGTTGAAATCAATCCGTTCATTCCCCTAATCCGTTGTACTAAGGGGTGGTATGAATTCATTCCCAATCTTCAATAACCAATCCTTCAATGCGACTAAATTCGCGGGTATTGTGAGTCACTAAAATGAGATCATTAACTAATGCAATGGCTGCAATTTGAAGATCATAAGGCCCAATCGGTGTACCTTTAGCGGCTAGTTGGGCACGAGGCAAATAAATCACAGTAATACCTCCCGCTGTTCATATTCACCCTGTTCATCGCGTGTTAGCGGTTCCCCTTCCCAAGCACCTGCTGTTCTTTCAAAAAAACCAGGGGGCCAACCTAATTCTTCAGGCGTTTTCGGTTTTGATGCCATCGGGGTAATAGAATTGGAATATTAGCCACGGAATGACACAGAAAGCACGGAATATTTCCGTGTTTTTCCGTGTTTTCCGTGGCAAATTACGGATAATGATTCTCAAAATCTTCAGCCCCAATCCAACCTTGATAACCGGTACCCAGATAAATATCCCGTTGCGTCACCCCGTCAGTCAAACTGGTGACACCGACTTCTGTACCGTCTCCTATCGCTATCGCTACATGTCCATAATCCCAGTTCGTATCGAAGGGCAGATAACAAATCACTGCGCCGGCGGGTGGGGTTTCGCTGGTTGCCATCACCCCTAAATCATCATAATGCTGGCACAGATTCTTGGCATCGGGCCAGTGAGCCTGTTTTTCAAACTGTGTTCGGACGAATCGGGCGCTGTAAGTGTATTGACTATCGACATAAGGATAGGTTTGGCCTACCGCTGCCAGGGCTTGCTTTGCGACGCTTTGACCAAAACTGCTGTCGTTGCTTGAGGGCAGTTTCGGGGCTGGTGCGTCAAAGAGGCCAAAATGGATTTCATCTGTCTTACCGGTGTCCAAAATGGCACGATAAGTCAATAAGGCCAATTCATAACGGGTCAGGGCATCGTTTGGCCGCTCACCATTGGTAATGCCTTTACTGTCCAGTAAAGCGATGGCATCAGAACCGGTATAGTCATAAAACAATTGCGCGAGCCACGTCATGGCCTGTCCACGAGTGACTTGATTGTTATAGGCCAAATCGTGGAGATCAAGGCCTCTGTTTTTGGCTTCATCTATAAACAGTTTATACCAATCACTATCGTTGACATGGCG
>JAYQWI020000381.1:0-2526 GCA_035871815.2 Candidatus Parabeggiatoa communis | reverse complement strand
TAATTGTTAATTTATAATTGTTAATTGTGTGTGTTAATTTATTACTTACAGCCTTTATTAGGTGTTCTACACCACACAAGAATCCTATTATTCATATCAGAGTCTTTTGTATTGCGTTACGGTTACTAAGATTTATAGTCTATAAATAGAATCAAATACATATCAATAAATGATATTTTTATTATGTTTATAAAAAACAATCAGTTATATAAATATTTTTCGTTAACAATTAACAATTAACCATTTTCACAGGCCCAATTATTATCCGATATATTAACGACGTGTGGTACTAGTCAGTCAATCAATTACAATTCGTTTATTCTAGTACATCTAATTACTGGGATAAGCTAATTAAGGCCTGGGCTGGTGAAAAGGAGGTTCCAATGGCTATATCAAATTGATCCCGTTTTTATTACTACGTTATAAGTGATTGTTTTTAAAGTGATTAAAAATCAAGAATAAAAATAGGATCACAGATTCACGAGCAAATGAAGCTCCTTTTCACCACCCCAATTAAGGCCTAGTCAGTCAAGGGTTAAAATTCGTTTGTTCTAGTACATCGAATTACTGGGATAAGCTAATTAATATATATAATAGGGAGTGCAAAATTGATTTTGCGTAGGCGCGATTTCCGTGCAAAATTGATTTTGTGATTGGAGTCAAAATTGATTTTGCGATTTCCGTGCAAAATTGCATTTGATAAATGGGCGTAGATTGGCGTTGATCTAAACGACAAACCAATAAACGATCCTGTTTGCGATCAATTAACCCAATCAATTCCACGGATAAGTCACGGACTTGAAAAGGCCGCAACCCTGTTTCAGGCACAGAATACTAAAGACGTTTTTGAAATCTCTTGCGCCTCTTGCGTCTCTTGCGTCTCTTGCGTTAAAAATAAACGCTAAAGACGCTTTCGAGTTTTCGAGTTTTCGATGTGCGTCTTCAAGATAAATCTCTTGCGCCCCTTGCGCCTCTTGCGTTAAAAAATATTGTAGTTCAAAACGATCTAATGCTTTGGGGTGAACGGCAAAAAATGCTTTAATATCCCCTTAAATAATAATAGTATAAAACTGATAACTAATAAGGTTTTTAGAGATAAAAGCTTTGCAACACCAAATAAGATAATGTAAAATTTTTCTGCTTTTTCGCGATGGACAACAATCCATTTATCATTATTCAAAATGTTTATTAATATCACACCCTAAAATGATGAGATACCAAACGTTCTTTTTCATCTTCTTCTTCGTATCCTGTTCGTTTGCTGAACAAACGAACTGCGATAACACACCCATTGTGCCCTCAAAGACTTCCACTCTCGTTTGGCCAGCGGGCCTCCCTGTTTATGATCACATCGTCATTGTTGTTGAGGAAAACAAAGATTATGAGGAGATCATCGGTAACCCAAACGCACCGTATATCAACAACGTGCTCAAGCAAGAAGGCGCTAATTTCACCCAGATTTATGGCGAGGAACACCATAGCCAAGGTAACTACTTCTGGCTGTTTTCAGGTGATAATCAAACCGTTGGTTTCATGGATGAGATTCCGTCTGAAGAGACTAACCTCAACTACCCTTTTACAACGGCCAATTTAGGCCAGCAATTGATCAAAAAAGGCTTGTCTTTTAAAGGCTATGCAGAAAGCCTGCCTTACATTGGTTTTACTGGTGACACAGTGGGCGACATCTATGCCCGAAAACATGTTCCTTGGATTAGTTTTGCCAACGTGCCTAACTGTACAACGGTAGCCACCTCATCCAATCTCAGATTTGCTGATTTTCCCGCTCCTGGCGAATATGATACGCTACCAACCATTGCCTTTGTCATTCCCAACCTAGATAACGACATGCACAACGGTGAACTCCAAGAAAGCATTAAGCTTGGTGACAGCTGGCTGCAAAAGAATATCGATCCCTACTATCAGTGGGCCAAGAATAACAACAGCCTGCTCATTTTGACATTCGATGAAAACGATGACAAGAGAGATTACTTTGGACTCACAAATCCATTCGTCGATCCACAATCGCCATCCTGTCTCGGTGAGAATCAAGAGTCTTGTATCGATTTTCAAAACCGCATCGTCACGATCTTAGCCGGGGCGCATATCAAGCCAGGCGATTATCTTGAAGGTAAAGGTATGACACATGTCAACATCCTGCGTACACTTGAGGCGATGTATGGGTTGTCCAAAGCAGGTGCTCAACAACCGAATGCTGCTGGATGTGGTATCTCTGATGATTACATTATCACTGACGTGTTTCAGACGACAGCACAGTGATGATATGCCGCATTCCCACCGCTGTGGAAAGGCATACCATGATGCCCAGATAATATAACGGTTTTACGTTTAAAACTATAAACGGCAAACTAAAGTTGGAACGTAGCTCTATATTTAATAATTCTTTGCTCACGCTTTGCGCTTCGCGCTTCGCGCTAAGTATAATGACTTGGCACCTTTGCGTCTTTGCGTCTTTGCGTGAGATAAAAATGGAGATTATTCTCATGGATGATCAGGTGGATGCCAGCC
>JAYQWI020000380.1:0-13975 GCA_035871815.2 Candidatus Parabeggiatoa communis | reverse complement strand
GACATAGACAGTTTCAAAGAAATGCTCTCAAAGGCTTTATCACCGCCAAAAGAGTAATGGGGGCTATTTTCAGGATTCGTCATCAAACTTTAGTTTGCTGGTTTTCCTTACAAACGGATTGCTTGTGAGGTGTTTTGATGGGATCGTAGAAACGCTGGGTTCTGAACGATTTTAATAAGAAAAAGATAACGCAAGAGGCGCAAGAGACGCAAGAGACGCAAAGATTTTAATTTTTGACACTGGGCGCGCATCTTTAGTTAACGCCTCTAGCGTCTTTAGCGTCTTTAGCGTTCAATACCCTGAGCCAAAGTACTAATATATGATGATAATATTGATGCAGCCGCGATGTGAGTGATATGATAAAATATTAAGACTGATTTAAAATAAGAGATAAAAACCATGTACTATCAAAGACTTAAATATGCCCTGTTGTTCAGTGGATGGCTATTCACGCTTTCTGTGAATGCGCTTGAGACTCATCAAGCGCCACAACTGTCTATGTTAGTCAATACCTGTGTGGCTTGTCATGGCATCAAGGGTTCCAGTGTCGGGCCCGCTACACCGATTATTGCCGGTATGCATAAACCCCTTTTTCTTAAGGCCATGCGAGATATGAAAAGTGGTAAACGGCCTAGCACTCTCATGGGATTGATTGCGAAAGGCTATACCGATCAGGAATTTCAACTGATGGCCGATTTCTTTACGCAACAAAAGATTGTCCGTTACCCACAACCTTTCGATAAGGAAAAAGCGCGAAGAGGTAGACTACTTCATAATCAGTATTGTAATGGGTGCCACAAAATGGAAGGGCCAACAGAACTGCTTTCTAATAACCTCGCTGGGCAAAAGATGCCTTATATCAGACAGCGTTTATTTGAATTTATTAACGGTGAAGATCAGAGTACGCCTGTTATGGCGAGTTCATTGAAATATTTTATCCAAAATAATAGTGAAAGCGATCTTGATGATCTCATTCACTATTTTGGCAGTCATCAATAGGAATCCGCATCATGTCAAATTTCACCCGTAGACATTTTTTAGGCTTAGCAAGCGGTGCCGTCACAGCCGGTGTTGTGGGTTATTATCTTTTTGCGCCTAGCACCAAGCAAAAAATAGTGATTATTGGTGGCGGTGCAGGTGGTATTATTGCCGCAAAATATATCCGCAAAGCGGACAGCACATTTGATGTCACACTCATTGAACAGAACACGCATTATTATACTTGTTTTATGAGCAATGAGGTTTTGGGTGGTGAACGCACCATTGATGCCATTAAGTTTAATTATGATCAGTTAAACCAATATGGTATCAACCTGGTTCATGATAAAGCCATTCGCATTAATCCGATGACTAAACAAGTTCATCTCCAAAGTGGCGAAATCCTCTCTTATGATCGTTTAGTCGTTTCACCCGGTATCAGCTTTCAATGGGACGCTATCAGAGGCTATAACGAAGCTGTTAGTGAACAGATTCCCCATGCTTGGAAAGCGGGTTCACAAACGGTGAAATTACAGCAACAATTACAGGCGATGAAAAATGGCGGCACCGTCATTCTGACGGTTCCCCCGAAACCCTTTCGTTGCCCACCAGGGCCTTATGAACGCGCCAGTCAGATTGCACAGTATCTCAAACGGCATAAACCCAGATCGAAAATCTTGATTTTTGATGCCAATCAAAGCTTTCCCAAACAAGCTTTATTTATGGAAGGGTGGGAACAGCTTTATGGTTATGGAACAGAAAACAGCTTGATCGAATGGATTCCGCAAAATAAAGGCGGTCAAGTGGTTGCCGTTGATGCTAAAACGAGGGTGATTTATGCCAGTGAATTTGAGGATAAACATCGGGCTGATGTGCTCAATGTGATACCGCCGCAACAAGCGGGGGAAATTGCGGTTGAAAGTGGTTTAACAAATAACAGTGGTTGGTGTCCGATCAATCAGAAAACATTTGAATCAAGCTTGCACAAGGATATCCATATCATAGGCGATGCTTGTCTTGCCGGCGTGATGCCTAAATCAGCTTATTCCGCTAATTCTCAAGCGAAAGTGTGCGCCCATGCGATCATGTCATCATTACACGGAGTAGAAATGGTAATGCCTTCTTTAGTCAATACGTGTTATAGCGTGGTTGGAGAAGAGTTTGCGATTTCTGTCGCCGCCGTTTACCGTTTACAAGGCGATAAAATTGAAGTGTCTCAAAATGCCAGTGGCGTATCCCCTTTAAATGCGTCAGCGAGATACCGAAAAAATGAATTAGCTTATGCCCATAGCTGGTATAACAATATTACTCATGAGATGTTTAATTAGGCGATAAAAAACCGTTTATAACGACAAGGATTTATAACGACAAGGATTATTTATAAGAAAGGATATATAATATAGCGTTTCCCGATTGAATGAACCGAAGGTCAGCGAAGCTAAGTACAAAATTATATTTTAATTATCAAAGAGTTAAATAAAGTTAAATGACGATCTTATCCTTTCTTATAAATAATCCTTGTAGTTATATCGATAAATAGGGTGTTTTTTCAACTCAAATCCAAAGCATTAAAAATCCAAGATATAATGATGACAACATCGCATGAACCTTTTGATGATACTGCTAAAACATTCTATCGCCAATTCTTTGAGAAAAGAGGATTAGCGGTTGAAATCGAGCCACAAATTTTTTTTAAAGCCCGCTCCATTGATCTGGTTGTGACCTGTAATGATTCTGATAGGGGAAGATTACAGGATACCGTTTTTTCTCACTTTCTCTGGCTTAACGCCGTCGAATTGAAAGGAATCAATGACAGACTGACTGTGAGAGACTATAATCGCATTATGATGCGACTTTGGGGACTGGGTGCCTTAAAAAAGGGAAAGGCTTCGGAAGAAGTCGAGACTTGGTTAGATGAAGACGATGAAGACGATGCCTGGTTAGATGACGACTCGGAAGAGGATGTCGAGACTGATATCGAAACTGATACTGACGATGAAAAGAGGGATGACAGCGAACGTAAGCAGTATCCAAGTCAACGAACCTTAACAGTTGTTTGTATCAGGAAACCCAAAAAAATTCTCACTCGACTTCGAGAAGACTTTAGTTTCGTAAAAAAAGAACCTGGTATCTACTACAATGAGGGTCAAATACCACAACAGTGGATTATTTGCCCATCAGAACTGGCGTTGGTGGAGAAGAATTACCCTCTATTACCACTCGCACGGGGTAAGAAACTGACGCAATTTATTTCCTTATGTCTTGAGAAAGGCATGATGGACTATCTTCATTTGATCATAGACATTGGGCTCACCACCGATCCGAATGTCATTTTACAAAAAATTATGGAGATTGGGCAAATGAACTTAAAATTACACCAAGAGACACTAGATCAGCTTGACGATTTTTTCCGAAAAATGCCAGAGATGTCAACAATGCCTTTTTTCCATGATGCTCTAAAAGTGTCGGAACAACGAGGCGAACAACGCATACTCATTCGTCAGTTACGTCGAAAATTTGCTATAATACCTGACAGTGTGGTGCAGAAAATTGAAGCAACAGACGATATGGAACAATTGGACAATTGGGCCGATCAGATTCTGACAGCAAACTCCTTGGCTGACATGGGATTGCTCACCGAGTAAGTCATAACGACAAGGATTGCATATCGAATCCCAATGCCTTTTTCAGGCAGGTTGAAAGATTTTTTGATTTTGGTGAGGGTATCTTACTAGATAGGCTTTAAACCCATCATGTTTTGTGTTTTCATGTTTATGGGTACCCACCATAATCCGATATAAACACGTCATAAATAAAAACAGCAATTGGAGAAATAAGATGAAGAAAGTTCAAGTTGCCAAATGGAATGAACTTAAACCACTGAAGCCGGCTTATGCACTGGTGGCTAATGTTGATTTAGTGGTTATTCGTTGGGAAAGCGAAAAACAGGTATCAGTGCTATACGGTCGTTGTATGCACCGTGGGGCCTTATTATCTGATGGACATATTGAAGGCCAAAACCTGATTTGCGGCGTTCATGCTTGGGACTATTGCTACAAAACCGGCGTGAGTTCATACAATTCGAGTGAACGCCAGCATCGTTTTCAGGCTTGGGTAGAAGATGATGCCATCTGGGTTGACGAAGATGAGATCACCGCTTGGGAAGAAGATAACCCCCAGGCTTATAATCGCGAGGCTTATCAAGGTTTATATGCCGATCTGCACGGCGGCCCGGAAGAACCACATTATCAGTATATCCAACATCTTGCAGAACACGGCTTGAGCAAAGTCGGACACCACGGGCGTGTTTCCGCTATGGGAGTACCGCGTGATCAATTGCCCAAGTGGGATGACATCCAAATACTCACGGCCCAATTGCATAAAGTGCCCTTACTAGATGATGATCCAGTAGAGACTCAGGTAATCATTGGCCCCAATGCCAAAAAGCCCTTGAAGCTGGCTATTCCGCTGTTCGTTTCCGATATGAGTTATGGCGCGTTATCAGAAGAGGCCAAGATCGCCTTATCAAAAGGGGCCGAGCTTGCGGGAACCGGTATTTGTTCTGGTGAGGGGGGGATGTTGGAAGAAGAGCAAAGCAGCAATTCCAAGTATTTGTATGAATTGGCCTCGGCCCGCTTTGGCTATTCAATGGATAAGATTCAAAAAACGCAAGCCTTCCATTTTAAGTGTGGGCAGGGAGCCAAAACCGGTACTGGCGGGCATCTGCCCGGCCATAAGGTTAAAGGCAAGATTGCTACGGTGCGTGGTCTTAATGAGGGAGAAGCGGCTATTTCGCCACCCCGTTTCCCAGATTGGGAACATCTGGATAAATATCGTGAATTTGCAGAAGAAGTGCGTCAAGCGACTGGGGGTATTCCCATCGGAGTCAAACTATCCGCTCAACACATTGAACGTGATATTGAAGCGGCCCTCCAGATTGGAGTCGATTACATCATCCTTGATGGTCGTGGTGGTGGCACCGGCGCAGCACCCCTGTTGTTCCGCGACAATATTTCCGTACCGACAATCCCCGCATTAGCACGCGCCCGACGCTATCTTGATAAGAAGGGGCGGCGTGACGTCTCACTGGTGATTACAGGGGGACTCCGTTTGCCAATCGATTTTGTTAAAGCCCTCGCCTTGGGTGCAGATGCCATTGCGGTATCTAATGCCGCACTCCAAGCGATTGGTTGTCTCGGCATGCGTGCTTGCCATACCGATAATTGTCCAGTGGGTATTGCCACCCAGAAACCCGAATTGCGTTCGCGCATGAAAATTGATCATGCCGCGCAGCGGCTCAATAACTTTTTTGGTGCATCATCAGAGTTAATGCAAGTGATGGCACGAGCCTGTGGGCACAGCCATTTAAACCAATTTTGTATAGATGACTTGACGAGCTGGAATAGAGAAATGGCCCATTTAACGGGCATTGAATATGGTGGCGTGAACTTAGGCTAGGGCATGAAAGGAAAACCAGGGCAACCACAAGGGATTGCCCCTACAATTCACTTTTCTTACTAAGGAGAATAAATATGAGTGATGTTAATAGTATTGATTATGGGCCCTTGAAAGGGTTAATCGGCCTTTGGAAAGGAGATAAAGGACTTGATGTCGCACCAAAATCAGAAGGTACCGCAGAAAATCCTTATTATGAAACCATTGCTTACACGGCAATTGGAGACGTAACCAATGCTGAATCGCAAGTTTTATCAGTCGTGCGCTACCACCAAGTGGTTTCTCATCAATCCAATGATGAGGTATTTCACGATGAAACCGGTTATTGGATGTGGGATCCCAAGTCAAAAATCGTCATGCACTCTCTTGTTATCCCGCGAGGCGTATGTGTACTTGCTGGAGGAGAGTATAAAGGCCCAACCTCCTCGGAACAGGTAGAAATTGAGGTTGTTGCCAACATTAATGATGAGAACTGGGGAATCATCCAATCCCCTTTCATGCAAAAAAACGCACGCACGACAGAATTTCGGCACAAACTCACATTAAAGGATGATCGGCTCTCATATTCCGAAACCACCCTGCTTGAAATCTATGGCAAAACCTTTGAACATACCGATCAAAATGAATTAATTCGCCAGTGAGAGCAAGGTAGGTAGAGGAACGCAATCCACCACTTCTCCGAATTGTAGGGTGGCAAGGTGTTTTTGTTGCCCACCCTACTCCAAACCAACCCGGGTTTTTGGAGTTCAAACTTGAGTTTGAAAAAAATTTCACGTCCTCTGTGACATTGTTAAAATGAAAAAGAGAAATGAATATGGCTTCTGATAAACAGAAGATTGTCTGGGAGAAAGTCCTGGATATTAACGAATTGCCCGAAGGCCGGGTAAAACCAGTGACCTGTCATCATCGTACCTTTTGTCTAACGCATCATGAGGGCAAGTACGCCGCACTTGACAACAAATGCCCTCACCAAGGTGGGCCATTGGGTGAAGGCGCTATTGAGAACGGCGTTCTGCGTTGCCCTTGGCACGGCTGGGACTATGATCCTATCACCGGGAAAGCACCAGGTTATGATGATGGCGTTGAAACTTTCGATGTAGAAGTACGCGAAGACGGGGTTTACCTCGGTATGCCAGTGGATACTCCCCATGTACGCACCGTTGGTGACGTGATGATGGAAACCATGGTGAATTGGGGAATCAAGCACGTATTCGGTATGGTCGGCCATTCCAATCTGGGGGTTGCCGATGCGCTGCGCGTGCAAGAAGAGGCTGGCCAGCTTAAATTTTATGGCATTCGTCACGAAGGTGCGGCGGCATTTGCCTGCTCGGCCTATGGCAAGCTAACTGGACGACCGGCGGCCTGTTTAGCGATTGCCGGGCCTGGGGCTACCAACCTGCTAACAGGACTTTGGGATGCCAATGTTGATCGTTCCCCAGTGATTGCCTTGACTGGGCAGGTGGAGACTCAGGTGATGGGGCCGGGTGCTTTCCAGGAAGTCGATCTGATGGCGGCTTATGGCAAAGTGGCGCAATGGGCGCAAATGGCTTTGCATAATAGCAAACATGCCGAATTAATGAATCTGGCTTGTAAGAGTGCTATTTTGAACCGGGGTGTTTCTCATCTCGTGTTTCCCGATGAGGTGCCAAAACTGGCCGCCAAAGAAGGTGTTTTAGCGGGTAGCCCAGAAGGGCGTATCACTTCACGGGAGATTTCTCCGCCGGCTGAATCTATTCACAAGGCTATAGAGTTGCTGTCACGTTCCAAACGCCCCGTGATTATTGTTGGCCACGGTGCCCATTTCAGTATGCCTGCCATCATTGAGCTTGCCGAAATGTTAAACAGTCCCGTGATCACCACTTTCAAGGCCAAAGGTTTGATTTCGGATCAGCATCCTTTGGCAGCAGGTGTGCTAGGTAAAAGTGGTACACCGATTGCGAGTTGGGCCATGAATCAGTCAGATTGTCTTTTAGTATTTGGGGCCAGCTTTAGTAACCACACCGGTATCACGCCTAAAAAGCCAACCATTCAGGTTGATTTTGATCCCATGATGCTGGGTAAATTCCATGCAGTCGATGTCCCCGTCTGGGGTGAGATCGGCGTAACCAGTGACATCCTGATGCTGCCATTGGCGAGCAAGATCAATACTGTCAATCAACGTGCTGAGTTGGCAACACGTTGGGATATCTGGCGGAAGGAAAAAGAAAACCGAGCGCAAGATGATCGGGGCAAAGGAGTCAACTCCGCCGCAATCTTTGCCACGATGACGCAACTGGTTCCAGATAATGCCATCATCGCGGTTGATGTCGGAAACAATACCTATTCTTTTGGGCGCTATTTTGAGTGTCAGCAGCAATCGATCTTGATGTCAGGTTACCTGGGCTCGATTGGTTTTTCCTTTCCCGCAGCGATGGGGGCCTGGGCCGCCACGCAAGAGGATGATCCCCGCTTTAAAGGACGGCCAGTGGTGTCGGTTTCAGGGGATGGTGGTTTCGGTCAATACCTGGCTGAAGTGAATACTGCCGTTAAATATGGGATGAATATCACCCATATTCTGTTGCGTAACAATGAGTTAGGAAAAATAAGCAAGGAACAAAAGGCGGGTAACTGGGACGTGTGGCAGACTTCCCTGCATAACCCCGATTTTGCTGAATATGCCAATCTTTGCGGTGCGCTGGGGATATCGGTGACGAAGAAAGAAGAACTTGATGCGGCCATTTCACAGGCATTGGCCCACGATGGCCCTAGCCTAGTCGAAATTCATTCTGATGTGGACTTGATCTAAGCGACTTGCTCAGGAGTTGGAAAAAATATTCTTCCCTCCTATCAGTTTTCTATACTGTCCACCATTATAATTTGAGTGTTGGGTTAGTCACCTTTAGGTGACTTGAGCTGTAAGACAACGGCTTTAGCTGTTGGCTGTTAGAATCAATAGGTCGCTATTATATGACAGTGCTAAGTATATAAGCGATGTTTCGACGCGAAGCTGAGAGACGCGAAGCATCGCGTCTCTACAATGGAAACAATCAACTGATAGGTGCTAAACCTTCCTTCCTTTTAGAATTGTTGGGGGATTTTTCGATTTTCTTATAGAGAGAAAATATAATGAATGAATTAGGCCTTTTGCTTGTACTCTTGGGTGTGTTCGTCTTTGCATTGGTATCGGGGCGAGCCCAAAGGAGCATTATCACACCACCTATGGTATTTGTATTGTTTGGCTTGTTGCTCAGTCCCATAGCCCTAAAATTGATGCCAGTGGAAGCGGACAATACATTTATTCATATCTTAGCTGAGGTTACTTTGATCTTGGTGCTGTTTACCGATGCAGCTCGAATCGACTTGCGCCTACTGCGTAAAGAGCATGATCTACCAGTACGATTGCTGCTTATCGGAATGCCACTCACCATTGTGCTCGGCGCAATGCTCGCAACGTTGATGTTCCCGAATCTGTTATTCTGGGAATGTGCCTTGTTAGCGGCAATTCTGGCCCCTACCGATGCGGCGCTCGGACAGGCTGTGGTTAGCAGTCCCAAGGTACCGGTTCGGATCCGTCAGACGTTGAATGTGGAAAGCGGTTTGAATGATGGTATTGCACTGCCAGCCGTATTGATATTTGCATTTCTTGCCGCCCCTTCTAGCAGTCATAGTGGAGAGGGGGCATCCTATTGGGTGGTGTTTGTTTCTGAGCAACTCATCCTTGGCCCGCTTGCCGGGATAATCGTGGGACTGGTGGGCGCAAAATTGCTAGACTTATC
The DNA here is from genome assembly GCA_035871815.2 of Candidatus Parabeggiatoa communis. Taxonomy (GTDB): domain Bacteria; phylum Pseudomonadota; class Gammaproteobacteria; order Beggiatoales; family Beggiatoaceae; genus Parabeggiatoa; species Parabeggiatoa communis. The sequence continues at coordinate 4,787 of JAYQWI020000380.1, read as the reverse complement.
AATCCGTTTCCAATGGGTGAATCATAGCTTTCGTGATCTGTCCGTGATCGCTTTAGCATTTTTAGCCTATTTTGGTGCTGAGTTGATCGGTGGAAATGGTTTTATTGCCGCCTTTACTGCGGGCCTCACCTTCGGTAATATCACCACTGATCAATGTGATTGTCTTTACGAATTTGCAGAATCAGAAGGACAATTACTCAATTTACTGGTTTTTCTGTTTTTTGGGGCCTTGATGTTACCGATAGTGATGACGGGTACGACTTGGTGGATAGTGTTATTCTGCCTTCTGAGCCTGACTGTGGTGCGGATGATACCCGTATCGCTCAGCTTGTTGGGCAAACATTTGCGCCCTGAAACACAGGCATTTGTCGGTTGGTTTGGGCCTCGTGGTCTCGCTTCGATTTTGTTCGTGTTGCTGGTTGTGGAGGATGTGCCGGGCAGCGAGACCATTATGATGGTCGTGTTGACTACCGTTGTCTTGAGCATATTCCTGCATGGTGTGACCGCCAATCCTGGTACCCATTGGTATGAGTGGGCATTGACCAAATGTAAGTCGAAAGGTTTGTCGATTGCATCCGAACACCAGCCAGTGCAAGAGATGCCAGTGCGCCTTCCTTACTCAAAGGAATAATCTAAGCCCTGACGCAAATGATGAGCAATCCGTCTTTAAATAATTACAGCGTGTATTTCGCCTGTCAAAAACAGGCCAACTTATCGATGTCCATTTCTTTTAGCTGAAAATCGTTAAGCTTATTCGTTTATTTAGCTGCGCTGAACTGGCGCATTCCCAAAAAAAGGGACTAAACCAATCTCGGTTGAGTACTTTGGCCGAGTACAACTTCGTTTCGTAACTTAATTAACCACAGTGCCGTGGGAATACACCCTACGTCAATAGGCGATTGAGGTTTGCAGATTGACGAACAGGCCTTCGCAAAATAAATTTGGAACGAAAATCGGGCCTTCAAGATTTATTGGAGTTCAATATTGATCTTGAAATGCGCCCGAACTTCGTTTCGTAAATTACGAAACGAACGAAGTTTCAAAGCGGCATTGCTATATTAATAGAAAAATAAAATCATTATGTTTTCCACGCAAAAGTTTTTGCGCGCAAAAACTTTTGCGTGGAAATTTGTCCTGTACATAGACTGATAATTTTATTAATACAATAGTCAATTCCATTCTTTCCTGATATCCATTTTGAGTTGTCATTCATTTTTAATTGGCTCAAATCCAAACTCAAGTTTGGACTCCAAACTTGGCTTTCATCTCAAAATTGATATGAACCAATACAATTGAGGTTTATTAAATAAATGTCCGAAGTACTAAAACGAGACGAGACAGAAAAAATATTTTTATGGCTATTTTTTCCTGTCATTATCGTCCTCTATCTGGTTTACAAGTTCCCTACCTTATTTGTTCCCGTTGAACAAGTTCGCGATACCTTTTACTTTTTTGGTAAAAGCACATCGTTTTGGTATGCTACCGTCTATACGGCCATTGTCTGCTATTTTTCTTTAATGGTCATCATTCGCGGTACGAATCCGTACAGTACGGTTAAAAGGCCCATTTCCACCTATCAACGGGCTAAGTTTAGCTCTATTTTTCTGAGTCAACTGGTCGTATTTTATCTTATCCCCTTCATTTTGCCCGCTTTTCAAGAAGGGCGCGAATTTTTTAATGACCCCTACTATGCCGTTAACAAAGACGCTTATGTCTATGTTTATAATGGTTTCAGCTCGGTTGGTGGCTTGATTTACGTTTTTTTTGTTGTGCCTATACTCGCCTGGTTGGTTGGCAAAAGGTATTGCTCTTGGTTTTGTGCTTGCGGTAATCTTGCAGAATCTGTTGGCGCGACGAAATGGGGACAGAGATGGGTTAGAAATTATACGCCACGCAGTCAAATGGCACTGAAATTAGAATGGTTGCAATTCGCCATTTTAATCTTTGCGCTGGGCTATGGTTTGGTGTTATTTTTGGATGTGTGGCAAATATTTGCCTCGGAAACCCTAACGACAGCCCTGTACAACTTTCAGGTTTTTGCCATTGATTTTATGTTCGGAGCCATCATTGGCGTTGGTGCGTACCCGCTACTTGGAACCCGCATCTGGTGTCGTTACGGTTGCCCTTTGGCACAATTGATGAAGTTATTTGGCAAGTTTTCCCTGTCGCAAGCCAGAATTGAAGCCAATTCAGAATGTCGTGGTATCGGTGAGTGTTCAAAAGTGTGTCCAATGGGCATAGATGTTAAATCTTTTGCTCATCTCAACAAGAAACCAATAGAAGGCATTTATGGACTGAACCACACGCCTTGCATCAGTTGTGGTAGCTGCATTTCAGCCTGTCCCACTCAAGCCTTGGCGTTTAAGACAATATTGAGTAAAAACAAGGAGGTAGGATAATGAACGAGATATTGCTTTACAAGGCTTTAAGCCTTTTGTTTGCGGCTGGATTCGGTTTTGTGTTGTTCTTGCTCATTTTACGAGTGGTTAGCGGCAAGCGGCGCCCAGATTCCGTCAACCTGCAATGGGAAGTCGAGTTGAATGTTGAGAAAGAACCCGAATCCATTGACAATGAAGTCGCTGAGGGGCAGGAAGTTTATGTTTGTGGCGTATGTGACTGGGTATATGACGAGAATAAGGGCGATGCGGATGGTGGCATCAAGCCCGGTACTCGTTTTGAAGATATTCCAGACACTTGGGTTTGTCCAATCTGTGGGGTGGGCAAGGAACAATTTAAGAAAGTGATTCGCAAGCAAGAAGCGGGGCTGAGTTATCTGGCACATCTTGAACGCCCCAGCGATGAGATTGAGAAGGATATGCGCGTGATTTATGAAAAAGCCGTTACCGGCAAATCGCCAATATCCGCCATGCGTACCGCTAAACAGGCTAATCTTCTGGATAACATTCAGATTTTGCCTGCCCAATTAGCTCAAAAACCGTATGACAAGAGCGAAGTTGAAGTTGATTTTCAGACAACAATTGGCAAAACCGCGAATAAACCATTGATCATCAACTTGCCTTTTTATGTGTCAAGTATGTCATTTGGTTCCTTATCAAAAGAAGCCAAAACGGCTTTAGCAAAGGGAGCCGCTCAAGTGAAAACGCTGAATTGCAGTGGCGAGGGCGGCATGTTGCCAGAGGAGAGAGCGGCAGCTTATAAATACATTTTTCAATATTCAACCGGCCGTTTTGGTGCAACCGCCGAAGTGATGGCACAAGCAGATGCCATTGAGATAAAAATCGGTCAGGCTGCCAAAGCGGGGCTTGGCGGGCATTTATTAGCAGACAAAGTAACCGAAGAGATTGCCAAGGTTCGGGGTGTGACACCCCATCAAACTATCATTAGCCCCGCCAATCATCAAGATATTAAGTCCATATCAGATTGGCAAAAACGAGTTGCGGAATTAAGAGAACAAACCGATGGTGCGCCAATCGGTTTCAAAATAGCTGCCGCCCATCTTGAAGACGATCTGAAAGTGGCTCTTTTGATAAAACCCGATTTTATCACCCTTGACAATCGTGGCGGTGCCACCGGTGCCGCACCTACCCACATTAAAGATCATGTTTGTATTCCAGCCCCCTATTCAATCTATCGGGCCCGCAAGTTTTTGCGTGAAAATGGGGGGGAAGACATTAGTTTACTGGTTACCGGAGGTTTTCGGAGCAGTGCCGATATTGTCAAAGCCTTGGCACTAGGCGCGGATGCCATTGGATTATCAACGATAGCCATGATAGGCATAGGTTGCCAACAATATCGTGTTTGTCATAAAGGCACCTGTCCCATTGGCATTGCCACCCAAGATGAAAAACTCAGAGCGGTTTTTGATATTGAAAAATCGGCCACAATGTTAGCCAATCTCTTTAGCGTTTATCGTGAAGAAATAGCCGACTTTGTGCGTATCTGTGGCAAAAAGTCAGTGAGTGAATTAGAGATATCAGATTTAGTGACAACCGATATCAATATTAGTCAGCATACTGATATTAAGCATGCATAGCCGGGTAGGGCACTAGCCCTCGTGGGAAATCGTAGAGACGCGAGGCATCGCGTCTCTTTCTCGCGTCTGGGCCTCGGAGACGCGAAGCATCGCGTCTCTACATCGGAGACGCGAAGCATCGCGTCTCTACATCGGAGACGCGAAGCATCGCGTCTCTACCATAGCCAAAATAACGAACAATGCCCGAAGGTGAATAGGGAATGGGGAATGGATTGCCTATTTTATTCTCCTAATGTTAGTAAATCTATTTTCCTATCAACGACTAATCTTCGATTGTTTAGCCATTGTAATCCCATCAGAATGTGAGTAAATTCATCACCTCCAAGCACTGGAATCGTTATTTCTTGATTATCAAAAACAACAGTACCGGCATAAAGATTAAATCTAACCAATCCGCATGCGGTTTGCTTTTCCGATTTTTCGATAAAAGACCATCCTAAACTTTCTATATCTTGAATATTCATGGCTAACCAATCGGTGAAGCCCGTGTCTAGCATGGCATCCATGGTGACGATTGAACTATCTACACCGATTAAATCCATTTCAAAAAATAGCTCGCCCCTTAAATTAAAGTAACCTTTGCTCATATTCTGCCGCAAGCTCCAGTTTCGTTTAAGCACATTTCCAAGAGTATGGCAGTTGGATGTTTTTGCTTCGCTTTTTGGAAAGCCACTTCTGGATCGGGGTCAATAAAATAGTCCCCACTGTCTGGCTCAATATGAATTGACCAACCATAATGATCAGCCATTAATTGGGGAGCCACTTGATTAAAAATAGCCCGACAACGCTCCGC